>JAFLSH010000138.1 GCA_022511055.1 Prevotella sp.
GAAAAATCCTTGCCCATGTCCGAAGATTTACTTAACTTTGCAATTCAATTCGCAAAAAAAATCTATCACAAAAACAGTTAATCAGCAAATGAAAAGAACCAACAGGTGTTTTGACAGTCGCCAGGCGGCGCAGACGGAGATATAGCCTTGGCTATGTTCCCGACTGATGCTTCCGACTGCACAAGACAGTGCCATGTAGGTGTTCTTTGACTTATTGTTAACATTGCGTTTTGTGATAGAGACTTTCAGAAAGTTTCTATGAGACTCACTGGGCAGCGGCTTCGGCCTTGCCCAAATACCTCTTACGCCCTTTCCGACAGGGCATTCGAATGTTCATTACTAAATAATTCCAAAATGTTTTTTTATTATGGGAAAAGAAGTATTAAAGCTCAACAACGAGCCATGTGATGATGATTTCGACCTCGCTCTCCAGGAGTTCCTTGGCGAACTGGATAACCCTCTGGACCCCCTGGATGAAAACAACGACTCAGACACTGAACACGAGACTGACAGCTGCGCCGCAAAGGAGGATAATGGGGCCGGCGCCAAGCTGATGCAGCAAGTGGAGACACAGCAGAACAACACGAAGGAAATCCCTGAAGTCACGATTGGGGTGGAGCCCGGATACAACAGACTTTACTACACCTCAGGGGATGTGAATCTGGCCCTGACGGTAGACTCGGACAGAAAGTTCAGCACGAACAGCTTTGCCGTCCAGATTTATGGCGAGGGATTCTTCCCCATGATTCACAGCCAGAGCGATGTCACGGTCGACTGCTCCCTCAACGGCCTGTTTGCGTGCCAGGCACACAGCTTCCGCGTCTGGCTGCCGGGCAACTACACGCTTCTGCTGCGCGACCGTAGCGATGACTCGCTCATCCGGGTGCCCTTCAGGCTCAGCAAGCAGCTCAAGGCCACCGTCGGCAAGCCGGTGAGAATACTGCCGTGCAGCATCGAAGAGATGGTGGCCGAGGTCGACAAAGACAGCCAGACATGGAACACGCTGGCGCTGCACCCCGGCACGGCCCAGCTGCGGCTCTATGTCCTCAAGGACAAGCAGATGGAGGCTTACAACGCCTTCCGCACGTGCCTGTCGGGCAGTGCCTTCCCCGTCTGCAAGAACCTGCTCATCACCACCTTCAACGCCGACTTCGACCGCAGCATACTCACGAGCCTGCTCCACTATGTGGCATCAAGCTACTACCTCAGGTACATTGACTGCAACTACCTCTATGATGCCTCGCGCAACAACCCCTACGAGCAGCTCTTCGAAGAGCTGTCCGAAGACGGCCAGCAGGTGTTCTGCCTCACCAACATCGGCGCGCTGCTCGGCACGGGCGGGCGGGTCATCGTCAAGAAGGTGATGGAGAAGATACGCTCCAACCCCGCCGAACACCGGCTATGGATGCTCGGCAGCCGGCACGAAGTCAGCGGCCTGCTGGGCATGTACCCCGCGCTGGGCGAGTTCTTCCCCAAGGCCAACCGGCTGGAACAGGAGCCCTACACGCCGGCCGAGATGGTGGAAGCCTTCTTCGCGCGGATAAACGGCGAGGGCTTCGACTACACGGCGGGCTTCATGGCCACCCTCTCCAAGACCATCCTGAAAGGATGCCAGAACGGCACGCTCTCGGCCTGGTCCGTCAGCGACATCAGGCGGTTTGTCAGCGAAGAAGTGCGCCCCCGCTACCTGAAGAGGGCCTACACCGACATCATGAGCGCACAGCTCACCTACCTGCAAACGGAAGACATCGACCTTGGGCGGCTCTGCAACGCCGGCTCGGCCTACGAGACGTGCATCAGCGAGCTGAACGCCATGGTGGGGCTCGAAGAGGTGAAGCAGGGCATCATCACCATGGCCAACAACACCCGCTTCTACCTGGAGCGCAGCCGCCGGGGGCTGCCCACCTCGCAGAAGGTGGCCTACCACTGCATCTTCACCGGCAACCCCGGCACGGGCAAGACCACGGTGGCGCACATGCTGGGCCGCATCTACCGCTCGCTGGGCCTGCTCTCCAAGGGCGAGGTCATCAGCGCTGACCGCACGCGGCTCGTAGGCCGATACATCGGCGAGACAGAGGAGAACATGAAGGCCATACTCGAAGAGGCGCGCGGCAACGTGCTTTTCATCGATGAAGCCTACAACCTCTATGACGGGTCGGGCGACCGCAAGGACTTCGGCGCGCGGGTCATCGACTCGCTGCTGACCGTGCTTTCCCAGCCCAACCCCGATATGCTGATTGTCTTTGCCGGCTATCTGAAGGAGATGGATGCCCTGCTCGCCACAAACCCCGGACTGGCAGGGCGGTTCCCCTACAAGTACCAGTTCAAGGACTACACCGAGGAGCAGCTCTTCGAGATAGCCCGCCGTCTGTTTGCGCGTGACAGCTATCTGCTCACCCCTGAGGCCGAGACAACGCTGAAGGAGCAGATTGCGCAGGCATACAAGACCCGCAACGCGAACTTCAGCAACGCCCGCTGGGTGGAGCAGCTGGTCAACAACGGCATTATCCCCGCCATGGCCAACCGCGTGGCACAGACCGCCTGCAACGACTACCAGCACGTGGAGGCGGCCGACATCCGCAAGGCTTTCGAGCAGTTCAACACCAAGGCCATCGAGCTGAAGCCCCGCCAGAAGGTGGGCTTCAGCGCCTGATGGCGCTGGGAAACCCTGGAAAACACACCAAATTCCGTCAATTGTTCACAATTTGTTTGGGTAATCGGAGAATTATCCGTATTTTTGCAACTGAATTGTTGATGTTCCTGTCAATGTGATGCGACACCAACAGCGAAGATGCGGAGAAAATCCACATGATTGCACTGCACAACGAAGAAAACGTGAATAAGGAATAAAACGTAAATATTACCATCATGGAAGACTATGAGATTAAAGAGCAGCTGCCCGAGAACGCGTTCCGGGCGCTGAACGAGGGAGAAGAGTATGAGCCAATGATGTCGCCGCGGGGCGAGTACCCTGAGGTCAACGCATGGTCAGTGACCTGGGGCGTGCTGATGGCCATGCTGTTCTCCGCCGCTGCGGCCTATCTGGGCCTGAAGGTGGGGCAGGTGTTCGAGGCCGCCATTCCCATTGCCATTATCGCCGTGGGCGTGTCGACCGCAGCCAAGCGCAGCAAGGCACTGGGCGAGAACGTTATCATTCAGAGCATCGGCGCATGCTCGGGAGCCGTGGTGGCGGGTGCCATCTTCACGCTACCTGCCATCTACATCTTGCAGGCCAAGTACCCTGAGATGTCAGCTTCGTTCCTGAAGATATTCATTGCCTCACTGCTGGGTGGCGTTATCGGCATTCTGTTCCTGATACCGTTCCGCAAGTACTTTGTCAAGGAGATGCACGGCAAGTATCCCTTCCCCGAGGCCACGGCCACCACGCAGGTGCTGGTCTCCGGCGCGAAGGGCGGCAACCAGTCTAAGCCGCTGCTGCTGGCGGGCATTGTCGGCGGTCTCTACGACTTCATTGTGGCCACCTTCGGCTGGTGGAACGAGAACTTTACCAGCCGTGTCATCGGCTGGGGCGAGCAGCTGGCCGACCAGGCCAAGCTGGTGTTCAAGGTCAACACCGGCGCGGCCGTGCTGGGTCTGGGCTATATCATCGGCTTCAAGTATGCGCTCATCATCACGCTGGGCTCGCTGAGCGTGTGGTGGCTCATTGTTCCGGGCATGTCATTGCTCTTTGGCTCTGATGTGCTGAATCAGTGGGACCCGGGCATCACTACCGCCGTTGGGGACATGTCGCCCGAGGAAATCTTCAGGGCCTACGGCAAGTCCATAGGCATTGGCGGCATTGCCATGGCGGGTATCATTGGCATTATCAAGTCGTGGGATATCATCAAGTCGAGTGTCTCGCGCCTGGCCGGGGGCGGCGACAAGAAGGCTGCCGGCGACAACAGTACCGCCGCTGCCGCCGCGCAGCAGGCCACGCTGCGCACCGACCGCGACCTGTCGTTCCGCTTCATTGCCATTGCCTCTGCGGCCACGATACTCATCACGTTCCTGTTCTTCTGGTTTGGCGTGATGGATGGCAACGTGCTGCAAGCCCTGGTGGCCATTGTGCTTGTGGCGGTCATTGCGTTCCTCTTCACCACCGTGGCGGCCAACGCCATAGCCATTGTCGGCTCCAACCCCGTCTCCGGCATGACACTCATGACACTCATCTTGGCCTCAGTGGTCATGGTGGGCGTGGGGCTTAGCGGCACCAGCGGCATGGTGGCCGCACTGGTCATGGGCGGCGTGGTCTGCACGGCGCTCTCAATGGCCGGCGCGTTCATCACCGACCTGAAGATTGGCTACTGGCTGGGCACTACGCCGCAGAAGCAGGAGACGTGGAAGTTTCTCGGCACGCTGGTCAGCGCCGCCACCGTTGGCGGCGTGATGATGCTGCTCAACGAGACCTACGGCTTTGCCTCTGGCCAGCTGGCTGCCCCACAGGCCAACGCCATGGCGGCCGTGATTGACCCGCTGATGAACGGCGTGGGCGCGCCGTGGCTGCTCTACGGCATCGGCGCCGTGCTGGCTGTCGTGCTGACGCTCTGCAAAGTGCCGGCGCTGGCCTTCGCCCTGGGCATGTTCATTCCCATGGAGCTGAACGTGCCGCTGCTGGTGGGCGGTGCTGTCAGCTGGTATGTTACCACCCGCTCCAAAGACCCGAAGACCAACGAGGCGCGCGGCGAGCGCGGCACGTTGCTGGCCTCTGGCTTCATTGCCGGCGGCGCTCTGATGGGCGTGGTGAGCGCCCTGCTGCGCTTTGGCGGCTTCAACCCCATCAGCGACTCGTGGCTGGCCAATCCGCTGAGCGAGGTCTGCTCGCTGGTGGCCTACATCTTGCTGATTTGCTACTTCATAAAAGCCACTAAGAAATGAGACGGCTGATATTTCCCCTCTGCCTGCTGGCCGCGCTGGCCGTGCAGGCCAAAGACTACGACATTGTGGCCTACGGGGCCGTGAGCGACACCACCGTGCTGAGTACCAAGGCCGTGCAGCAGGCCATAGACGACTGCTCGCGGGCGGGCGGAGGCCGCGTGGTTGTGCCCACGGGCAGCTACAAGATTGGCACGATTGTGCTGAAGTCTGATGTTCACCTCTATCTGGAACACGGCGCGACACTCTACGGCTCGACCGACCTCGGCGACTACCGCCCCATGAAGTCCAGCTACGTCTCGCTGCGCACCAACGTGCCGACTATCCAGCTCATCTACGCCGACTCGGTGCGTAACGTGGCCATCAGCGGGCTGGGCACCATCGACGGCCGCGGGCGCGCCTTCAAGAAACTGTCGTGGAACGATGAGGGCATCACCCGCCCCCACCTGATTCGCTTCATTCAGAGCCAGGATATCACCGTCAGCGGCATCACGCTCGCCAACAGCGGCTGCTGGATGCAGCACTACCTGGCCTGCGACCGCCTGAGGCTGGAAGGGCTCAGGATTACCAACCGCAACAACTACAACAATGATGCGCTCGACCTCGATGGCTGCCACGATGTGATAGTCCGTGGGCTGCTGGCCGACTCTGACGACGATGCCATCACGCTGAAGTCCACCTCGCCGCGCCTCTGCGAGAACATTCGCATCAGCGACTGCGTGGTCAGCAGCCACTGCAACGCGGTGAAGCTGGGCACTGAGACCAACGGCGGCTTCCGCAACATCAACATATCGGGCATTGTCATCAAGCCCAGCGCCGACCAGCGCGAGAAGTTCTTCGGGCAGTGGACAGGCTCGTCGGCCATCTCGCTGGAGATAGTCGACGGCGGCGTGCTTGAGAATGTCAATGTCTCTGACATTACGGTCGAGGGCACTGAGTCGCCCATCTTCATACGCCTGGGCAACCGCGGCCGCGGCTACATTGCCAAGGACCTGGATGCCGGCGACATTGTGCCCATCACTCATGTCGGCACAATCAACGGCGTACACCTCAGCAATATCCACATACGCAACGCCGGCGCCACGGGGTGCAGCATCACGGGGCTGCCCGGCCACCCCGTGAAGAACGTGTGGCTATCAGACATCACGCTGCACCACAAGGGCGGCGTGAAGCCGCAGCAGCTGGCCGCCATAGCCGACTCGCTGAAAGACGAGAAGGAGAAGGAATACCCCGAGGCCACCATGTGGGGGCTGCTGCCCGCCAAGGGTTTTTACCTGCGCCATGTCAGCAACGTGAAGTACGGCAACATTGAGGTGCAGACCGAGTGGCCCGATGCGCGCCCCGACTTCGTGCGGGTCGATGCGGAATAACCCATGAAACAAGAAACCACAGACAAACCGATGAGACACAGACTTCTGACCCTGCTCTGCGCGCTGACGGCACTGACGCTGACGGCGCAGGTGCGGCTGCAATGGGGCGACCAGGGCAACGGCACCTACATGAACCCCGTGCTGAACGCCGACTTCAGCGACCCCGATGTCATTCGCGTGGGCGACAAGTACTACATGGTGGCCAGCGACTTCCACTTCATGGGCATGCAGGTGCTGGAATCGGCCGACCTGGTCAACTGGCGCTATGTCAGCCAGATTTACCGCCGCCTCGACTTCCCCGAGTACGACCAGATGGCGCGCTACGCCGGCGGCTCGTGGGCACCCGCCATCCGCCACCACGGCGGCCGCTTCTATGTCTATTTCTGCACGCCCCACGAGGGGCTGTTCATGGCATCGGCCGAGCAGGCCGAAG
Organism: Prevotella sp.; assembly: GCA_022511055.1. Taxonomy (GTDB): domain Bacteria; phylum Bacteroidota; class Bacteroidia; order Bacteroidales; family Bacteroidaceae; genus Prevotella. Next base: position 6,676 of record JAFLSH010000138.1, read on the forward strand.
GCCCGTGGAGCCCGCTCTGCCACGTAAAGGCCGTGGAGAAATGGGAAGACCCCTGCCCCCTGTGGGATGACGACGGCCAAGCCTACCTGGGCCGCAGCCAGCACGGCGCGGGCCCCATCATTGTACACAAGATGTCGGCCGACGGCCGCCAGCTGCTCGACGACGGCGTGACGGTCTACACCGGCCCCGTGGCCGAGGGCACGAAGTGGCTCAAGCGCGGCGGCTGGTACTACCTCATCATTCCCGAAGGCGGCGTAGGCCAGGGCTGGCAGACCGTACTCCGCTCCCGAAACGTCTACGGCCCCTACGAGAAGCGCGTGGTGCTGGAGCAAGGCTCCACCGCCGTGAACGGCCCGCACCAGGGCGCACTGGTCGACACGCCCGACGGCGAGTGGTGGTTTCTGCACTTCCAGGAGACGCGCGACCGCGGCCGCGTAGTCCACCTGCAGCCCGCCCGCTGGCGCGACGACTGGCCGCTCATGGGAGTCGACATTGACGGCAACGGCATCGGCGAGCCCGTGCCGGTCTGGCAGAAGCCCGCTACCGGCGCTTCCGCCCCCGCAGCCACGCCCGCCCCGCAGCTCCCCACTTCCGATGACTTCAGCGCCGCCACACTCGGACTGCAATGGCAGTGGTGCCACAATCCCGCCGACGAGGCATGGAGCCTCAGCGGCGGCCGGCTGACACTACAGGCCCTGCCCGCCACCGCCGAGTGGCAGGGGCAGCCCTTGCCGCCCATGCTGCGCCACGCCCGCAACATGCTGACCCAGAAGACCATGGGCTATGCCGGCGAAGCCACCACGCTGGTCACCGCCAGCGGCGAGGCCAGCACCGGCCTGCTCTGCATGGGGCGGCAGTTCCGCGCCATCGGCCTCAGCCCCGAGGGGCTCTACACCGAGTGCGACGGGCAGCGCACCATCATCAAGGCGGGCCGGCTGAAGAAAGCCTACCTGCGAGTCAGCATCGACCACGGCAGCTACCAGTTCCACTACAGCACCGACGGCCGCCACTACACGCCTGCGGGCGACCCCTTCGCCATGCAGAACGGCAACTGGAAGGGCGTGCGTGTCGGCCTCTACTGCTACGGCGACAGCGGTCAGGGCCAGTTCGACTGGTTTCGCTACGACATCACCCAGTGATTTTTAGGAGTTAAGGGAGATTTTTTTAGGAGTCAAGGAAGTTAGAGAAGTCAGAGGAGTTAAGCCATATGTTTTGTCGCCGCAAGTTCGGCCAAAAACTCCATGAGTTTCGGAAAAAAAGCGGCACTTTAGCCGAAAAAAGCGGCACTTTAGGAAAATTACTCCGTGAGTTTTGCCCAAAACTCACGGAGTATTTTTCAAAACTCCCA
>JAFLSH010000139.1 GCA_022511055.1 Prevotella sp.
TTACTCGTACTTGCTGAGCTTATCCAGATAGTATTGGCGAAGGTCTTGCCAACGGTAATATGGCCATTGGTCGGTCTGTATCGGCAGTCGTGTCTCGCGCTCATTTAGCAGTGCCTTGACCAGTATGTCGCCTGTCTTACCCTTCTTCGGGCGATAGAACACGAGCTGAATGTTGCAGGCCATGGGGAAGATTTTGTAATTCTGCCACTGCTCGTCCAGCTTGCTCAAGTCCTCTACCTGTATGTTGCAGTTGTCAAGCTCTAACAGACAGGCCAGCGGCATGACACATATCTCGTGTCCAAATCGCAGGGTTGCCTGTACCTGGGTGACGGTGTCGGCCGTCTCGATGATGTTCCTGAGCAGGGTTGCCTGGCTGAAGGGCATGAGACCGCGTGTCTGCGGAGCTGCTGCGAAGTCCAGATACCAGCCGATGTTGGTCAGGCGCCACTGGTCGTAGATTTCGTCTTCGGTAAACAGTGAGTACAGCTCAATGTCGGTGTCGTGGCTCTGCATGTTGGCTGCTATTTCAAAAAGCTGGCGCATGAACGAGCCTGCGCGTATATTGTCATAGACATATTGGTCGTCGTTGAACAGCGACTTCATCAAGCGTTCCGGGTGGGTATAGAGCTTGTTGTATTTGTCCTGGTCTTTCCGGCCCAGCATACCGGCTTCGCGGAGACGGGGCGACTTGGGCCTGTTCAGGTAGTATTGCAGTGACTCGCTCACGTCGTTGTGGATTTTTGCCGTGGGGTTGGCTGCCGCAAATTCCTCGCACTCGGCCGTCATTGACAGAATGCAGCGGATGACCACCGTGGAGCGGGCATCGATAGGCACGTTGCGGGCCTTGAATATCTCGGGGAAGTTCTCTGTCATGCGCCGCCCTATGCCGTGGTGCTGTCGCTCGCCGACTGTGGTCAGGTCGCCCAGCCGCTTCTCGGTGGTTGGCAAGAAGGCTTCCAGCTTTCTCAGTGTCTCCTGACCCAGCGGTGTCAGCTTTCCTTCCTCGTTTGCCTCGCGCAGCGTGTTGATGGGGCCTGCATATGAGCCTTCGCCGATGAGCCAGCGCGAGCCGTGGCGGCCGTAGTGGCTCAAATAGTATGGCTCGTAGCCTTTGGGCGCAGCTGTGAGTGGTGTGGTGGGCAGCTGGCGGTCGTAGTCCAGGTAGTTACTGCCTGACAGATAGATGTTGGCTTTGATTTCCTCACGAGCCGACTGAGCCTGCAGGCCGAGACTGAACAGGGTGGCGGCAAGTAGCAGAGTAATTGGCTTCTTCATAGCTTTCTTGTTTTTTTGTTTTTAATGAATAAAAAATCCCTGCCAATCCGAAGACTGAACAGGGATCATAATGAAAGGAGGAGTGGTACCTCCAGGAATCGAACCGGGGACACACGGATTTTCAGTCCGATGCTCTACCAACTGAGCTAAGGCACCATCGTTTCAAATCCTCGGTATAAAACCGATTTGCAAAACGCCTTTCTTCTGATTTGCGAGTGCAAAGGTACAACAAAATTTTGATATCAGAAAATTGTAGCTGAAGAAATTGGCTTCTGTTAACTTTTTTTTGCGATTGCTCCGTGTGCAGGCGCTCTGTTCCTGTTATTTCAGCGGATTCCACCCTTGTGCCTTCAGCTCGAACTCCTGGTTGTCGCGGGTTACAAGCACCTGTCCGAAGCGCTCTTCGGTAATGTGGCCAATAAGTTTCACATCGTCAAGTGCCTCGACTTTTTGCAGGTCGCCAATGGGCACGGTAAAGACCAGTTCGTAGTCTTCGCCGCCGTTCAGGGCGCAGGTTGTAACGTTCATGTTGAGTTCCTCGGCCATTACCGCGGTCTGGTAGTCGATGGGCAGCTGCTTCTCGAAGATGCGGCAGCCCACGTGGCTTTGCTTGCAGATGTGCATCAGCTCGCTTGACAGTCCGTCGCTGACATCCATCATGGCTGTCGGGCGGATGCCTGCCTCGCGCAGTTTTTTAATAATGTCGCCCCGCGCCTCGGTCTGCAGCTGGCGTTGCAGCAGGTACTCCTTGCCGCTGAAGTCGGGCTGAAAGTGAGACAGCTCGGCGAGTGCGCGCTGGTCGCCCTTGCGCTTGGCTTCCTCGACCTGGGCGTAGTAGACAGCCTTCTCGCGTTCCAGCAGCTGTAGCCCCATGTAGGCTGCGCCCAGGTCGCCTGAGACACAAATCAGGTCGGTGTTGCGCGCGCCGCTGCGATAGACAATGTCCTCTTTGCGGGCTTCGCCGATGCAGGTGATGCTGATGGCCAGCCCCGTGTAAGAGCTGGTGGTGTCGCCCCCCACGATATCGACCCCCCACTTGTCGCAGGCCAGGCGGAGACCGCTGTAAAAGAGTTCCATGTCCTCGACCGTGAAGCGTTTGCTCAGGGCCATCGACACCGTCAACTGCCGCGGCGTGCCGTTCATGGCGAAGATGTCGCTGATGTTCACCATGGCCGACTTGTAGCCCAGGTGTTGCAGGTCGATGTATGTCAGGTCGAAGTGAACGCCCTCCATCAGCAGGTCGGTTGTTACCAGCACCTCCTGGTCGGGATAGCTGAGTACGGCGCAGTCGTCGCCCACGCCGTACTTGGTCGATGGGTTTTTTATCTGTAGGTCTTTGGTCAGCCGGTCAATAAGGCCGAACTCACCCAGTTTGGCTATTTCCATAATTGTTTTGTTTGTTTTGAAAGACAAAGAATGGTGGCTGTTGCCGAGAGGGGAGTGTCAGCTCCGCCTAATCATCTCGCGCATGATTTCCGTCATCTTCGGCTGGGCCATGTTGGCAGCCTGCTGCACTTCCTCGTGGCTGACCTCAACGGGGGTGTCGAAGCCGCCGAGGTCGGTGACAATGCTGATGCCGAAGGTGCGGATGCCACAGTGGCGGGCCACAATGACCTCAGGCACGGTACTCATGCCGACTGTGTCGCCCCCCAGCAAGTGGTACATGCGATACTCGGCCGGGGTCTCGAAGGTCGGCCCCTGCACACCGGCATAGACACCGTGTTGCAGCTCGATGCCTTTCTCTGCCGCAATGGCATCGGCCAGCTTGATGAGCTGGTGGTCGTAGGGCTCGTGCATGTCGGGGAAGCGCGGCCCCGTCGGGAAGTTCTTGCCCCGCAGCGGGTGTTCGGGGAACAGGTTGATATGGTCGGTAATAACCATCAGGTCGCCAATCTTGAACTTCGGATTCATGCCGCCGGCGGCATTGCTGACAAAGAGGGTCTTAATGCCCAGCTCGTACATCACGCGCACGGGAAAGGTCACCTCTTTCATGGAGTAGCCCTCGTAGAAGTGGAAACGGCCCTGCATGGCCATGATATCCTTGCCGCCCAGTCGCCCGAAAATGAGCTTGCCTGAGTGGCCCTCGACCGTCGAGACGGGAAAGTTGGGAATCTCTGAGTAAGGGAACTCGTAGGTGTCAGTAATTTCTGAAGCTAATTGCCCCAGGCCGGTGCCCAGAATAATGGCTGTTTGGGGCTTGGTAGTCATTCTTGCCTTTAGCCAGGCTGCTGTTTCTTGAATTTTTTCGTACATAGTCAGTAATCATTTTGTTAAACACTTCTTCCTGTTCCTGCAAGAAGGAAATGTGTACGGGTAAGACATATAGGCTCTTCCGCACATCGTCACTTAGCCCCTCGGCCGTCAGCAGGCGCGCCGCGTCTTTCTCGGTGGTGATAATGCGGCGGGGCTGCGGCAGGGCAGCGAAGACTTCGTTCAGTTGTCTGATGTCTTTTTTGCGGAAATTGTGGTGGTCGGGAAAGCTGAGGGTGGTCAGCTTACAGGGCAGGCTGGCTTCAAGGTCTTCCTGCAGCTGTCTGGGCGAGGCTATGCCCATGAGAAGTATGGCATGTTCGTCGGCAGCTATCTGGTCTGCCCTGACACTGTCGCCCCCGAACAGCGGCTGCAGCGGCTCATAGTCGAGTGTCGTGAAGAACAGCTTCTGATAGGGGAAAAGCTGCATGCTCTTCATGATGCTCCTGAAGTCCATGGGCTTGAGCCCCTTGGGGCACTTGGTGACAATGACAATGTCGGCCCGGTCCTTGCCCCGCAGTGGCTCGCGCAACCGCCCCGCCGGCAGCAGCTTGTCGTAGATGATGAGCCGGTGATAGTCGACAAGCAGAATGTTGAGCCCGGGCTTCACGTAGCGGTGCTGGAAAGCATCGTCTAACAGAATAACCTCAGCGCCTTTGCCACTTGTCAGCCTGTCGATGCCCCGTGTCCGCTTCTTGTCAACGGCAATGGTGACTTCGGGGAATTTCTGCTTCATCTGGTATGGCTCGTCGCCCACCAGTTTCATTGGCGTGTCGGCCTCTGCCACAAAGAATCCGTGGCTCTTGCGCTTATAGCCGCGGCTGAGTACGGCCACCTTCATGTGGTCTTTCAGCAGGCGGGCTAAATACTCGACATGGGGAGTCTTGCCTGTGCCGCCAACGGTAATGTTGCCCACGGAAATGACAGGCACCTGATAGGAACGGCTCTTCAGGATTTTTGCATCGAAGAGAAAATTCCTGAAGCGCACGCCTATGCCGTAAAGCCAGCTCAAAGGCAAGAGCCACTCGTTTATCTTGATGAAGTCTCCCTCCATGTCGCCACCTTCGCTTGTGTCTTGGGTTGGGGTTATTCAGTCTTGACAGAGTAGGGGAGTCTGGCTTGCAGACGGTTGCGCAGCTGGTCGCGGCGCATCTCGATAAACGGCTCGTAGATGTCGCCGAGTACGGTGCGCAGCTCGCTGTCGAGGTTTGAGCCTTTCTTCTCGCTGCTCATCAGCTGCTCCATCCATCCTGCCGGTGCAGGGTATTTCCTTGAGTGATATTCGCTGAGCTTTGCCAGTTCGGCAGCTTTCTTGATGGCATCATCAAGCGAGCCCAGTTTGTCGACCAGCTTGATGCCCAGTGCATCAGTGGCCAGCCAAACGCGGCCCTGTGCAATCTCGTTCACTTCGTCGCGAGTCATCTTGCGCCCGTCAGCCACAATATCCAAGAACGAGACATAGCCCCGGTCGACATAACTCTGCATGAAGCGGAGTTCGTCGGCATTGTCCTTTGCAAACAGCAAGTTTTCTTCGTAGTCAGTGTACTTGTTGGTCTTCGCGCCATCAAAGGTGACACCTAACTTGTCGGTAACCAGTCCGGCAAAGTTGGGAATCAGCCCGAAGATGCCAATGCTGCCCGTTATGGTGGTGGGCTCTGCGAAGATGTAGTTGGCAGCAGCGCTAATCATGTAGCCGCCAGAGGCTGCCATGCCACCCATTGACACCACAACCGGCTTCTTTTCCTTCAGCTGCTTGATGGCATGCCATATCTGTTCGGAAGCCACGGCGCTGCCGCCGCCCGAATTGACACGCAAGACAACGGCCTTGATATCATCGTCTTTGGCCAGTTTGTTCAAGTCGTTGACAGTCTTATTGCCCACAATGGAGTGGCCGCTGCTGAAGATGTCCAGTGCTTCGTTGTCAACAATTTCGCCGTAAGCGTAGTAAACGGCTACTTCCTCGCCTTTCTCCTTCTCCTTTGTTGGCAGGTTTATCATCTCTGCGAGTGTCAGCTGGTTGATGTCATCATCCTTGTCGGCCTTCAGCAGTGTTTGTATTTCTGCCTTTACTTCATCGGGGTAGAGCAGCTTGTCAACCAGCTTTGCCTGGATATAGTCGTTTGGATTAGCCAAAGCCAAGATGCTGTCACTGACCATCTGGTCAATCTTGTCGGCCTCAGTCTTGCGGCTCTCGGCAATGTCCTTGAGCCAGTGCTTCCAGATGCCCTGCATATAGGCGAGGCGCTGTTCGCGGTCGTTGTCGCTCATGCCGGTCATGGTGTTACGTTCCACGTAGCTCTTGTATTTACCCACGCGCACGGCCTGATACTTGATGCCGAGCTTGTCGTAAAGTCCTTTGTAGTATTCGCTCTTTCCGCCCATACCCTTCAGGTCAATCATGCCGGTCTTGTTCATGTAGATTTTGTCAGCCACAGAGGCCACATAGTAGCTCCCCTGTGTGAACTGGTCTGCGTAGGCCACAATCCACTTTCCGCTTTGCTTGAAATCCTTCAGTGCATCGCGTATCTGCTGGGCGGTGGCAGGCGAGTCAAAACTGGTGAGGCCGCCTTCCAGGTAGATGCCCTTGATATCATCGTGTGTCTTGGCCTTTCTGATGCTTTCCACAATGTCATCGAGACCCATGAGGCCCATGTCTGCCTTGCCCATGAGCATACTCAGCGGCGAGCCTTCCTCGCCACGTTCCTGAATGCCTCCGTTCAGCTTCATGACAAACACTGAATTTTCCTTGACTTTTGTTGAGGAATTACTTGAGGCAAGCATGCCAACAATGGAAACCATAAAGAAGATGCCGGACAATACGCCCAGAATCAAAATGCCACAAATGGTGGCAAGTGTGTACTTGATAAATTGTTTCATAATAATTATGGTGTGGTTTTATGCGTACAAAGTTAATACTTTTTCTCAAACTTATACTTCGTTTTGCGAAAAAAATGACAAAAAATGCCTTTTTCTTGTGTCGGTAATGATTTATTTTGTACCTTTGCACCGTTTTTAGTAAAAAAAAGGATAATTAAAATGAAAAAAGTATTAATGTCGGTGCTGACAGCCACTATGTTTCAGGCTGTTTCTGCACAAACAGTAGTAGAGAGTGGAAATCAGGATAACTGGTACTTGGGTGTCAATGCTGGTGTCTTAGCAAAAACCGTGGGAACGCCGGTTTTTGAGAATTTGAATCCGCAGGCAGGTATTCGTGTCGGCCGCTGGTTTACGCCGGCCGTGGGATTGGCGCTCGATGGGCAGTTCTCAGCCCGTAACCGGCCAGAGCGCTCGCTTGGCACGCTTGTCCGCGGAACAGATGTCAGCCTGTTGGGTACACTGAATTTGAACAACTGGCTGGGAGGCTATCCTGGCACACCTCGTATGTTTGAAGTGATTGCCGTGGCAGGTCTCGGGTGGCATCATCTTTATGCCACGCCATCAAACGAGTGGCGTGTAAAGGGGCACAACAACGCCATCACTTCAAAGCTGGCCGTTGATTTCGCCTTTAATCTTGGGGAAGCCAAGGCTTGGCAGCTGTATCTGGAACCAACGATTGACTATCAGCTCGCCGGTGGCGGCCGGTCTATCCGCTATGATATTAATCGCTCGGTCTTTGGCCTGAATGTCGGTGTAAACTATAAGTTTGGCAACTCTAACGGTACGCATAATTTCAAGATTGCCCAGCTGTATGACCAGACAGAGGTAGATGCTCTGAACAAACGCATCAATGAGCTGCGCCAAGATGTCAGTGATAAAGATGCAGAGATTCAGCATGATGCCCAAGTCATCAGCGATTTGCGTGCGCAGCTTGAGCAAGAGAAACAGAAGCAACCCACTGTTGTCAGAAATGTAACAACGGTTGTCAAAAACAATGTGTTGCAGCCCACCATTATCTTTGGCCAAGGCAAAAGCACTGTTGATGCTGCCCAGATGGCTTCTGTGGCAATGGTGGCCAAGTATATGAAGAATCACCCGGAATGCCACATTCTGATTAAGGGCTACGCTTCACCAGAAGGCAATCCTGAGCTGAATCAGCGCCTGTCTGAAGCGCGCGCTAATGCCGTGAAGTCTGCCCTCGTCAGCCGCTATGGTATTTCGGCCAGCCGCCTGTCTGTTCAGGGAATGGGAGCTACTGATGAACTCTTCGATGAGATTGACTTCAATCGTGTGGCAACGTTTACTGACACTACAAAATAAGCCATTTTCATAGCATTTGTAGTAGGCATTTCTATCGACCTGCAAGCTAAAACCGAATAGGTGAATAGCTTGCAGGTCGATAATTTTCTGCTGAACGCAACCTTGTCAGTTGCAGCAAAACGAGTTGGGATTTAGGTTTCTTTTTTAGAAACGGCCGCCGCCAAAGCGACCGCCTCCGGGTCCGCCACCTCCGGGTCCGCCACCACGGCCGCCGCGCCCTCCGAAGCCTTCGCCGC
>JAFLSH010000014.1:0-5481 GCA_022511055.1 Prevotella sp.
TATGCGAGCCCACAAGGTCGTATTTCAGCCATTTGGTGTCCGTGACGGGGATTTGGATAGAGCCTTCCTCATCCATGATGTCCACTTCGGCAATGTCGTTATAGCCCCTTTCGGCGATGGCTCGCTTGTGCGCCTCGGTAGTGTTCCGGCTGCCCCAGTACGCCGTGTTGCATTCTACGAGAGTTCCGTCAACAGACTGCACCAAGTCCTTGATTAACGTAGGCCGCAAGTGGTTGGACTGGCTCGACTCGCCTGTCGAAATCTTCACCGCCACCTTGCCTTTAGGCTCAACGCCTAATGCCTTGAAAATCTTTACCAAGGATTCCTGAGAGATTTCAGACGTGAAATATACGTCTGCCTGACCGTATACTCTTATAGATGAGAAAAGAATAAAAAGGAAAAATAGCTGTTTCATACATGTGAATAATTTGTTTTTGCACTACAAAAGTAATAAAAAAAGAGGAAACAACCAAGAATACCTAAAATAATGGTAAGTATTTCCATCAAAATGGTATATGTGGCTGTGCGGAGAAAAACGCCGTGAGTTTGCCCCAAAAGCAGCGTTTTTGCCGCTAAAGCGCCGCTTTTCGGGGGCAAAAGCGGCACTTTCCAGGGGCGTTGATATGGCGGCACGGCTGTCATGCCGATAGCTTAAAAAAACTTAATAAGTTGGGCTTTCTGGCTGTCTTGTAGGAAATTATTAGTAAATTTGCTACCAAGAAACAATCATATTATATAACTATTCATTCTTTTATTACTAACAGGAGTGCTATGAATATGCAAAAAACAGCAAGCGTTATTGCGGCTATGCTGATAGGCTTAGCAGCAGAGGGGTGGGCGCAGCCTGCCGACGGGAAGTCTGTCATTTGTAATGCAGATGGTACGGTGACCTTCCAGTACTGGAACGACAAGGCAAAGGAGGTACAGGTCGATGTGCAGTTTGCCGGTAGGAATCCCATGAAGTTCGATGCCGAGAATGGGGTGTGGACCGCCACGCTCGGGCCGGCCGCGCCAGACATGTATCCCTATCATTTCGTGGTCGACGGGGTCAGCATCATGGATCCGCTCTGCGAGCAGTATTTCCCCAACGAGGGCTTCAAGAACAGCCTGCTTGAGATTCCGGGCAAGCAGCCGCTGGCCCACGACATCAGGCAGGTGCCCCACGGAAGGATGGAGTACGTGTCCTACTATTCCAAGAGCCTCGGCGCCACCAACCACGCTGTGGTCTACCTGCCGCCGAACTACATGATGGACTACGACAAGAAGTACCCCGTGTTCTACCTCATCAGCGGAACGACCGACACCGAGGAGGTGTACTACAAGGTGGGGCGCGTGAACTACATTCTCGACAACCTGCTGGCCGACAAGGCTGCCAAGGAGATGATAGTCGTGCTGCCTTACGGCAATCCCGCGAAGCTGCTTGCCGGTAAGCCCGATGGAGGCGCCGTGCCGCAGACCCGTTTCGGCGGCGATGTGTTCAGCAAAGACCTGATAGACGACCTGATGCCCTATATTGAGCAGAACTACCGCACCGTCAACAATCGCGACCACCGTGCCATCGGCGGTTTCTCGCGGGGCGGCAACCAGGCGCTGTACAACGGCCTGACCAATCTGGACAAGTTCTCGTATCTGTGCAGCTACAGCTCGTTCACCTCGACCGACATCCCCAATGTCTACGACAATGCCGCTGAGACCAACAAGAAGATTAACCTCTTCTGGCTCGGCGTGGGCACTGACGACTTCCTCTATGGCACGGCTCGCGACTACATGGCTTTCCTTGACCAGAAGGGCATCCGCAGCGTGAAGGAGCTGACCAGCGACAAATACGGCCACACGTGGATGAACGCCAAGTACTTCCTGACGAAGACGCTGCCGCTGCTGTTCAACAAGAAGGCTGCCGAGGCTGCCATGAAAGAAGGGCAGCCTGCGCCGGCTGCCACCGGCCAGGAGCCGGCGTTCACGCCGGGTGTCATGGCTCGCCTGTTCCCGCGCCCCATCATCTCGCCCGAATACACTGAGCAGAACGTCACTTTCCGCTTCAAGGCCCCTGATGCCGCAAAGGTGGAGCTGGCCTGCGAGATGCTGATGGAGCCTGTCGCCATGACCCGCGACACGGCCGGCGTGTGGAGCTGCACGCTGACCGACTACCTGTTTGACACCTTCAAGTACTGCTTCCTGGTCGACGGGCTGCCGGTGGCCGACCCCAGCAACATGTATCTGTCGCCCGACCGCGGCTTTAAGTTCAGCATTGCCGACAATCCGCACTCGCCGTTCAACTTTGCTTCGCAGGGCGACATTCAGCACGGGCGCGTGAGCTACGACCTGGAGCGGCAGGAAGCCTGGTACATGTCGCCGATGAAGGACGGGGTGATGCCTGTCTTCATACAGCTCGTTCCCGGCGAGGGCGACACGATGGAGAGCTGGTTTAAGCTGGGCGGTGCCGATGCCATTGCCGACCAGCTCATTGCTGACGGCAAGGCCAAGCCTTGTGTCATCACTACCAGTTCGATGGACTTCATGCAGCAGGGCGGCATGCCCATGGGCATGGGCGGCGCTTTCCAGCCGAACACGCTCAGGGCTGACGACTATCCGACGTGGACACAGCGCCGCCGGGCACTGGTCAAGCTGCTCGTCAGCCTGAACAGCCAGCAGGCTCCCCGCTTCCCCGGCATGGGTGGCGGCCAGGGTCGCCGTGGCGGCGGCTTCGGTGGCGGTCAGCGCCCGCGTGGCGGCTTCGGCGGTGGCGGCTTCGGCGGCTTTGGTGGTGGCGGCTTCGGCGGCGGCTTCTAATCTGCGATGACGTTCAGAGACAGTAAAAAAATCAATCGCCAGCAAAAGGCGACAAGTCAAAATAATCAACATTCAAAACTCGAACATGAAGAAAATCTTTTTGCCGGCTGTGGTCACCTTCTTGGCCACCACCAGCCTGTATGCACAGGTGAAGTACCCGTTCCAGAATCCTGACCTGCCGACGGCAGAGCGGGTAGAAAACCTCATTTCATTGCTCACGCCTGAAGAGAAGGTGGGGCTGATGATGAACAAGTCGGTCAGTGTCGACCGCCTCGGCATTCCCTCCTACAACTGGTGGAGCGAAGCCTGCCACGGTGTGCGGCAGAGCGACTACACGGTCTATCCGCAGCCTATCGGCATGGCTGCCGCCTTTAGCGCCCAGCTCGTCTACGATGTGTTCACGACCGTCAGCGACGAGGCGCGCGCCAACTGGAATCGCTCCGACCACAATATCTTCAACGTGGGCATGGGGCAGACCTATTATCCCGGCAACCCCGAGTTGTCCTTCTGGTGCCCGAATGTCAACATCTTCCGCGACCCTCGCTGGGGGCGCGGACAGGAGACCTGCGGCGAAGACCCCTACATGAACGCCGTGCTGGGCGTGCAGACCGTACTCGGCATGCAGGGCAACGACAGCCACTACTTCAAGACCCACGCCTGTGCCAAGCACTACGCCGTGCATAGCGGCCCGGAGCCTCTGCGCCACTCCATGAACGTAGAGCCTTCCAACCGCGACCTCTGGGAGACCTATCTGCCGGCCTTCAAGGCTCTGGTCAAGAAGGCCAACGTGCGCGAGGTGATGTGCGCCTACCAGCGCTTCGAGGGGAAGCCCTGCTGCACCAGCGACCGGCTGCTCATTGACATTCTGCGCAACAAGTGGGGCTACGACGGACTGGTCGTTACAGACTGCGATGCCATCAACAACTTCTTCAACCGCGGACAGCACGAGACCCACAAAGACGGGCTGACAGCCTCTGTCGATGCCGTGCTTAACGGTACCGACCTTGAGTGCGGCAAGGTGTTCATGTCGCTGACCGAAGGCTTGAAGCAGGGGCTCATCAAGGAGTCTGACCTGGACCAGCATCTGCGCAAGACACTCACCGGCCGCTTCGAACTGGGCATGTTCGACCCTGCCGACAGGCTGCCATGGGCCAACCTCGGCCCGGAGGTCATCAGCAGCGAGGCCAACGACCAGCTGGCCACCCAGGCTGCGCGCGAGTCGATGGTGCTGCTGGCCAACAACGGCGTACTGCCCCTGTCGAAAGACATCAAGACACTGGCCGTCATAGGGCCGAATGCCGCCGACGTGGAGATGCTTAACGGCAACTACGGCGGCACGCCCACCAAGGCTCACCAGCGCTCGCTGCTCGACGGCATCCGCGCCGCCGTGCCCGGGGCGCGCATCATCTACCAGAAGGCTTGCGAGCTGAACGATGACTACAACACCGTTCACCACCTGCAGGACTTCAACGGCGGCAAGGGTGTGCTGGTGGAGTTCTGGAACAACAAGGAACTGAGCGGAGAGCCCGACAAGACCGGCTACTACAATGAGCTGAACTTCTCGACCTTTGGCGCCTGGGGCTTTGCCGAGGGCATCAATAACGACAACCTCTCTGTTCGCGTCAGTGGCCAGTATGTGGCCGACTTCACAGGCGAAATGAAGTACACGCTCTCTACCGACAACGGCTATGTGCTGCGTGTCAATGGCCAGGTGGTCGAAGAGGCACAGCCGGGCGGTCGGCGCGGCTTCGGCTTTGGCCGCCGTGTGGAGTACAAGTCGTTCCCTGTCACCAAGGGCGAGACTTACGATGTCGTTATCGAATATCGTCGCGGCAACGGCCAGTTTGCCATGCTGCGCGGCGACATCTGCGAGCGCCGTCTGGTAGACTTTTCCGACTTGGCCAAGGAGGTCAGCACGGCTGATGCCATTATCATCATCGGCGGCATCTCTGCCCAGATGGAAGGTGAGGGTGGCGACAAGCAGACCATTGAGCTGCCCGCCGTGCAACAGCGGCTGCTGCGCGCCATGCACCAGACGGGTCGACCCGTCATCTTCGTCAACTGCTCAGGCTCGGCCATCGCTTTTGGCAGTGTCGAGGGGCAGTACGATGCGCTCTTGCAGGCTTGGTATGCCGGGCAGGGTGGGGCGCGTGCGCTGGCCGATGTCATCTTTGGCGACTATAATCCCGGCGGCAAGCTGCCCATTACCTTCTACCGTTCCAACGATGACCTGCCTGATTTCCTCGACTATTCGATGAACAACCGCACCTATCGCTACTTCCGCGGCCAGCCTCAGTATGCTTTCGGCTACGGCCTGAGCTATACCACCTTCGATGTCGGTACTGCCAAGCTGTCGAAGAAGTCGATGAAGAAGAAGGGCGAGGTGACACTGACCATCCCTGTCACCAACACTGGCCAGCGCCAGGGCACTGAGACCGTGCAGGTCTACGTCAAGGCACTTGACGACCCGGGTGCGCCCATCAAGGCGTTGAAGGGATTCCAGAAACTCAGCTTGCAGCCGGGTCAGACGGCCACGGCCACCATCAAGCTGGATGGCGAGGCTTTCGAATACTACGATGAGGCTATCGACGAGCTGTCGACCCGCGCAGGCTGCTATCAGCTGCTCTATGGTACTTCATCGCGCGACAGCGACCTGAAAGCCATTGATTTCGTGGTGATGTAAAAAGGAGG
>JAFLSH010000014.1:5581-11261 GCA_022511055.1 Prevotella sp.
CATCGCGCGACAGCGACCTGAAAGCCATTGATTTCGTGGTGATGTAAAAAGGAGGATGTAGGTGTGGTAGGTTTAGTAGGTGCAGTAGGATTGACAGGCCAATGCCCTACCGTACCTACTGCACCTACTAAACCTACTACACCTACAAAAACCTTTAATTGAAAGCTGCACGCAGCGGCCAGCTATTCATTGCTATCAGTTATTTCAGTTGCCTCTGCGATTTCCGTTTCTCCATCGTTTTCTGGCTCGGCTATCATCTCCGCCTGCTGTATGCTTTGCATGCGCTGTAGTTTCTTCTTGTCAGAATGGAACTTCAGGGCGTTGATGAGTTCGGTGACACCGTAGAGCAGGGTACACCAGCCAAGGATATACATGGCCATGCTCAGCGGGGCGGTCGGCTTGAAGATGACATATAGGCCGGTGAGCAGGATGATGGTCGGCGTAACCCAATATAGCCATGAGACACGACCGTAACGGCGGCCGCTCCAGAGATTCAGATACTGGTTGATGGCACCGAGAATGAGAATGGTGCCGATGATGTACATGAGAGCCGACACGAATGAGGTCGGGGTCAGTGCCAGGATGAAGCCTAATATCATGCTGCCCAGCCCGACGATGGGGAATGTGGGCTGTTCGCCGGCAATGAGCAGGCCGTTAGCATCGTAAATCTTGTATTCGCTGACATGGCGCTTGGCATGAAAGTAGGTCACGCACGAAATGAGGCCGGAAATCAGGAACAGAACGCCAATGGCAACCGTGATGCCCTTGACGGTGTTGTCGGGATACTTAATGAGCAGCGCACCGATGATAATGGCGCAGATGGCGCGGAAGACGGAACTCTGAAATACTCGCATAACTTGGTATTAATTTTGTATTTTTAATTGCTATGACGGTGCAAAAATACGAAATAATGCCGTAATAAGCAAATAAATCAGTAATTTTGCATCAAAAATGTGAGACTATGACTATTTTATATCTTGTCCGTCACGGCGAAACCGTTGACAATGCCAACCAGCTGATGCAAGGGCAGACACAAGGCCGGCTGAACGAGCGGGGCATGGAGCAGGCGAGACGGCTGCGCGACCAGTTGGCTCAGGAATCCATAGATGTCTTTGTGGCCAGCGACCTGAAGCGCGCTGTCGATACGGCGCGTATCCTGGCCGAGCCGCATGGGCTGCCGGTAACGGTGACCCCGCTGCTGCGCGAGCGCGACTGGGGCTCGTTCACAGGGCGGTATATCCCTGACTTGAAGGATGCCGTGTGGCCAGATGATATTGAAACGCTTGAGGCGCTGCTCGGGCGGGCAGGGCAGTTCTTGGAATATGTCAAAGCCGAGTTTGCCGGAAAACGTGTGCTTGCCGTAGGACACGGTATCGTGAACAAAGCGATACAGGCTGTGTACTACGGCAAGCAGATGAAGGAGGTGGAGCGAATGGCCAATTGCGAAGTTCGCATTCTGGAGCTATAGGCTCCGCTTCAGATTTGCTTGTTGTGTGCTTATCGGTTGCGGCTGCCGCCGAAATGGCCGCCGTTGCCGCTGCGTGAGTTGCTGCTCTGACTGCGGCTGCCGCTGCTCCGTGTGGCAGAGCTGCTGCGGCTGCCTGCGCTTTGGCTGCTGCGTGGGGTGGCCTTGGGTTGGCTGCTGCTGTTGCGGTTGCCGCCGAAGTTGCTGCTGTTGCGCTGCGGAGCAGTGGTGTTAGGGGTGGCAGTATGGCTCGGCGTGGTGCTGCTTGAACTGCGCTGTGTGGCAGAGCTGCCTGAGCCAAAGTGGCGGCTTGGCGTGGTGGCGTTGGAGTTCAGGCCACGCTGCAACGTGGGGCTTTTAGCGGCATCGGTGCCACGGCTCGCAGGGGCATTATTGTTGTTGGCACTGCTGTTGCGGTGGTTGCCGAAGCTGCCGTTACGGTTGCCGCCGGCTGCGGGAGCATTGTTGCGACCGGCCGTAATGCGGGTAGAGCTGTTGCCGCGAGCGCCACGATAGTCACCACGGTCGAACTTGTTGCGCATGCCGAAGTGCTGCTGGTCGGCACGGGGAGCAGGGCGGAAGTGGTCGATGCGGCTATGATAGTAGCTGCGCCCGCCGTTCACGTGCCAGCTGTGCCCGCCACGATAGGTGGCATAGAAGTGCGGCCGACCGAAAAAGAAGTAGTCGCGGTGGGGATAGCGGGTATAGATGCGGAAGTGCCAGAAGCCTGCATCCCAGTAGAGTGGGCGATAGAAGTAAGTGGCGGCGCGGAAGGCATTCCACTGCCAGCTGTAGAGAATGTAGCTCAGGTCGAGGTTGCGGCGCTCCCAGTAGGTGCTGAACACGTCATCGACAGTTGAGACACTCATGAGGTAGTCGAGGTTGATTTCGTAGGCTGCCTCATACTGCGCATCGGTCAGGTTGAGTTCGTATGCCATCTTGTCTGTCAGGAACAGAGCTTCGTTACGAGCCTGCTCATAGCTCATGGCGTTTGCCTGAATAGTCATGGCTACCATTGCCATCAGTGCGAATATCATCTTCTTCATAGTCGTATTATTTAAGAGTTCAACATGTTTGTTTATTAATCACAGTGCAAAGTAACAGCATTTTTCGCACAAGAACAAAGGATTTTCCCTAATTTGACCGGGGGAAATCCCTATATTCCGTTTTTTTTATTAATTTTGCACCATCAATCAGTGTGCAGGCATGAGAAAGACTTGTTTTATTGCCATTTTTACATATCTGTCGACGGCGGTTAGCGCCCAGGTGCAAACGCCGCTTTCGCTCACCGACGGCCTGCGCTATCAGGTGTCGGCAGAGGTGTCAGCCACATCGGGCGAACACACGCCGCTGTGGCTGAATGCCAACAAATACGGACTGAGTTCGCTTGACAAGACCAACGGCTATTTGCGTGGTGCCGTAGAGCGCCCTTTGCAGCAAGACTCGCTGCGACGATGGGGCGTAGGCTATGGTTTGGATATGGCTGTTGCCTATCATTACACCAGTACCGTTGTCGTTCAGCAGGCATTTGCCGAACTGCGGTGGCTGAAGGGTACGCTCACCGTGGGCAGTAAGGAACAGCCGATGGAACTGAAGAATAATCAGTTGAGCAGTGGGTCGCAGACACTTGGCATCAACGCCCGCCCCGTGCCGCAGCTGCGGTTGGCACTACCAGACTACTGGGTTGTACCCGGCGTGAACGAGTGGGTAGCCATCAAGGGGCATGTGGCTTACGGCATGACCTCTGACAGCCGCTGGCAGCGTGACTTCACGCAAGGCGCTTCAAAATATACGAAGAATGCCCTGCTCCACACCAAGGCCGGCTATCTGCGCCTTGGCCCGAAGAACATTACCATGGAATTGGGGCTGGAGATGGCCACGCAGTTCGGCGGACAGAGCTGGAGCAACCACGGTACTGACGAGTGGCGCTGGCTGGACAATGGAAGCGGCCTGAAAGACTTCATTTATGCCTTTGTGCCCGGTGCTGGCGCAGAGGTGGTGGAAGACCAGTACAAGAACTCAGCGGGCAACCATTTAGGCAGCTGGGGAGGCCGTTTGAATCTGGACTATGAGCGGTGGAATCTTGGCATCTATGGCGAACATTTCTATGAAGACCAGTCGACCATGTATTTTCTCGGCTATAATGGCTATGGCACTGGCGACAAGTGGAACGTGAGAGATAAGGGCGCTGTGTTTGTCTATAATTTCAAGGATATGCTTGTAGGTACGGAACTGACACTGAAGCGTGTGCCCTGGCTACGTTCTGTGCTGCTGGAATATCTCTACACGAAGTATCAGGGCGGCCCGGTCTATCATGACCACTCGCCCAATAGTAACATACAGATTACGGGGCGCGATGAGTTTTATAACCATTACATCTTCACGGGCTGGCAGCACTGGGGGCAGGTGATGGGCAATCCGCTTTACCGCTCGCCCATCTATAACGACAACCAGACCATAGAGATACTCAACAATCGCTTTGTCGCCTGGCATTTGGGTGTGAGTGGAGAGCCAGCCGCCGGACTTACCTATCGCTTGTTGGCTACATGGCAGCGCGGCTATGGCACTTATAAGCACCTGTTCCCTGACCCTAAGGAGATAGTCAGTTTTATGGCTGAGGCTACCTATCGGTTTTCCGATGCCTCACCCCTGTCTGGCTGGCAACTGAGGGGCGCCGTAGGCGTAGACCGTGGTGGCATCTATGGTAATAACACGGGAATGCAGCTGACGGTAACGAAAAAAGGACTGATAAATAGCAAAAAGAAATGAGACGAGCCGTATATTGTATGATAGGCATATGTCTGACTGCCGCTTCGTGTAGTTTTGAGGTGTCAGACAATGGGAAATTGGATGGATTCTGGCAAATGAAGTCTGTAGACACCCTGTCGACAGGCGGTAGTGCTGACTTGCGCTTGCAGGAACTGTCGTGGGCATTTCAAGGTAAGGCGTTGGAACTCAGGAACGCAAAGGTGTATCACGATGACATATTGATGACATTTTCGCATGAGGGTCATGTGCTGAGTGTGTCGAATCCCATTCGCATACTGCGCGATTCGGGCGATGTGGTTATCACTGATGTCGAGGAAATTCGCCATTTTGGCGTGAATAACCTGAAAGAGCAATTCAATATTGTGACCTTGAACGGCAGCACGATGATATTGCAGACCGATAGTCTGCGGTTGAATTTCAGGAAATATTAGTGCTTGTTTCTTCTTCCCAGGGAAGTGCCTGTTAAATCTTCTTTCCGAAAGCTATCTTCAGGAATGTCAGCCCGATAATCTTGAAGTCGAGCCACCATGAACGATTTTCCAGATAGTAGAGGTCCATTTCCAGTCGTTTGAGCATCTTTTCCATGGTGTCAGTATAGCCGTTGTAAAGTGTGGCCAGCGAAGAGATGCCAGGACGAATCTGGTAAAGATACTCGTAACGGTTATCGTGTTCCATAATCTGGTCAATAAAGAACTTACGCTCTGGCCGTGGCCCGACAAACGACATCTCGCCCTTAAAGACATTCCAGAACTGCGGCAGCTCATCTAAGTGATGGGTGCGCAGAAACCGCCCGGTTTTGGTCAGGCGCTCATCTTCATCAGAGTCGCACAGGGCAGGGCCGTTGGCTTCTGCATTGGGTTTCATGCTACGGAACTTGTAGATATTGAAAGGGCGCCCGAAACGGCCAATACGCTCTTGCTTATAGATGACGGGACCGCCGTCTTCGTGCTTGATTCTTAAATAGCAATAAAGGAAGAGGGGAGAAAAAATAATCAAGCACAAGATGGCCACAACAAAATCGAACCCACGTTTTACGTTGCGCTCGAATTCGTTCATACCATCAATGACATATCCGTTGTAGAGTCTTGTCATGCACCCTAATTTTTATACTGTCTTTGTTGTTGTTTATTTTATAAACGCACAGCAATCGTTTTTATTGCATTCTCTTGGCGTTTTTTCTTTTTCTTTTTTCGGGATAGACGGCACAGTATTCCCTTTTCCCGCAAAACGGCTGCAAAGGTACTAAAAAATCCTGTATAGACAAAGAAATACATATGAAAATCTGCAGAGATGACTGAAACTTAGTTGTCTGCATAGCCATATATTGATAAAAAAAGCGAAACAGAAAAGAAAAAATGCGCAGAAACATTAATTATACGTATAAAAAATATATGGGGTGTCAAACTAAAGCCTATCTTTGCACCCATAAAACATTTATTTTTAAAT
>JAFLSH010000014.1:11361-18560 GCA_022511055.1 Prevotella sp.
TGCGATAGATTGTTTGAAAAAACTTCAGTCAATGGGCTTGCATGACAACTCATGGCATTACATTGTCAAAGTGTGGAAGCCTGTAGGAGAAAACCCTACGGCAGAGGAACTACGCTTTCTCCGCTATCAGATAGAAGAACATGGTCAGCTTGGGAAACTGCATTTCTGCCTTGCTCATGACGAAAATCTCCGCTCAGGCGAAACTAAGATGTTCGTTGTTACCCATTACAACGAGCGCTGCTGGCCTCCGTCTTGGGAACTGGGTTGGCAAAATGAGCGAAATGAACTTTCTCTTAGTCAAATAAAAAAGAGACTGAAAGAGCTGCGCAAAACAATAGACGAGGAAGTCTTGGAGCCTTTTAGGGATGAAGTTTGGAACGATTTGTTTTGGGGCGGCATCTATTCAATTTGTTACAGTAAAGAGAGGACATGGCGCAATACGCTTGAGGTATTGGAATATTTTAAGAACGTGGGATCCCCTATTGTCGATGGCATAAGACATGAAGCCAAAGAACTAAATTTCGCATTGGTGTGGAAGAGCAGTTTCAGTAGGGGTAGATGTGCTTTCCATCTCAGGAAACTGAAGTGGCTGCTGGAGAACGGAGCAGATGTTAATGCGCACTTTGAAAACTATACGGCATTGGACTATCTTATTGGTAACTATAAAACTATATTGAATGACAAATTCTCAAAAAAGGATGAGGATTACATCAAGAATACCCGGGAAAAGGCCATTGCTTTGCTGGTGGCGCATGGTGCAAAAACCATGCAGCAGCTAAAGGAAGAAGAGTCGCAAAATGAAGACTATCGGATAGAACTTCAAAAAATGGGCTGATGTGGAATTTAGCAGAAGAGTACCGAGTAGCGAAAGTTGCTCGGCACTCTTGCCATGAAAACTCTTTGACTGATTATTCTAAAGTGGCAAGTTTTGCGTTAAGAAACGCACGGCTGTCGCATTGGCGTTTCAGCACTTTCAGATAGTAAGTGGGCATGAAAAGGCAGAAAAAGTATGCGTATGACTTCAGCTTCGAGAATCCGAGAATGGACTGGTAGACGTTGACGTTGTACTTAATCAGCGACAGCTTGTTGCTGGAAACGGAGTTTGAACGGCGGCGGTAATAGGCCAATGGCTCAGTCAGGGCATAGGCTGGCTGCTGCTGCATGAGGATGCTGAGGAACAGCGCCCAGTCCTGGCGCTTGCGCAGTTCAGGCATGTAGAACTTACGGCCAAGCAAATGGGTATCGTAGACGGCGGTCAGACAACCGACCTTGTTGTCACGTTTCATCATGCCTAACGTGATGCGCGCCGGTGCAATGACAACGCCCGTTTCCTGGTCGTTGGCATCACAGACGATGTACGATGTGCAACTCAGCGCACAGCCCTTCTCGGTCATGAATTTGATTTGCCGTTCCAGTTTCTCAGGCATCCAACGGTCATCACTATCGCAGAAGGCGATGTAGCGCCCCTGCGCCCTCTTGATGGACTGGTTACGGGCATAGCCGGGGCCGTGGTTTCCCGCAAGCCGTTCTACCTTTACGCGGCTATCGCGCTCGGCAAACTCGTTTATCAGTCTGAGTGTCTCGCTGTCAGTCGAAGCATCATCTGTGATGAGCAGTTCCAGATTCTGGTAAGTCTGCGCCAATATGCTTTCGATGCTGGCGGAAAGAAACTTTCCGCTGTTGAAGGTTGGCATGATGACTGAAACTAACTCTTGGCCCATTCTGCTCCTTATGATTTGTTTAAGCGGATGCAAAGGTACAAAGAAAAATCGGAATTAGGCATTATTTGCCAAAATATGTTTGCACAAGTCATTTTTTTTTTGTTCCTTTGCAGCGACTTTCCTGACCGTGTTTAGTCATGGGAGCGACTGATATGAACAGTAATACGCCGGAAAAATTATGCTATACATTTTGGTTTTCATGCTGATGTGGTTTGTTGGTGCCCAGATACAGTGTTCAGAACTGAAACTTCTGTCAGGGCGCTACAACTACAAGATACAGGGGGCGCAGCTGGTAACATACGGAGCGTTGCTGCTGGCCCTGCTTATGCTGGTGGCTCGTGTGCGGTACGCCGGGCTGTGCGCAGCCGCATTGCCTGCCGGGCTGTTGTTCGTGTGCTGCTATGCCGTTGGCGAGTGGCTGCTGGCACGATGGTCTCCCCAAGGCAAATTGACGGCGTTGGCATACAGACTGCTGATAGTCGGCGGTGGCGCATTGGCGCTTGATGTGTCAGGCAACGCCCTGTTACTGCCTGCCCTGTTGGCTGGCCTCTACTTTCGGAACAGCCCTTTCGGTTGCGTGTCGGGCAAGCCGTTTTTCGTGGCTTATCAGTTGCAGCGAAAGCCTTTTGCGCAGCCGGAACGGCATTTTGCTGACACAAAGCGGGCATTTCGCACCGCCGAAGCCCAGCCTGTGATTGACGTGACAGCCCGTGGCGTACACCCTGACACGGATGAAGACGTGCTTGACAAGGTGCAGATGCTGATTGATGAGATTGGCCAGCAGGGTGGGGGATGCCTTTATTTCCCGGCCGGCCGCTACTTGTTCAACAAGGCGGGCCGAAAGGCGTTCTTGCAGATAAACCACTCCCACGTTACACTTGCCGGCGAGACAGACGAGCATGGGCGCTTGCTGACCGAGCTTGTGAACTGCGGCACGACCGTTCAGGGCGATAAAAATCCGTGGCTTTCGCCGTTTTTCATTACAACGGGCGAGCGCTTGCAGCCCAGCAACCAGTTCTGGGGCTTGCAATTCCGAAAACCCAGCGGACTCCGCACCGAGAGCAGCTCGCTCTCAGACCCCGGCAGTGATGGCTATTTGCTGACACCGCCGTTTGCCACCAGAGTGACGGCAGATGCCATGAAAGGCAGCAGAATGCTGACGGTAGAGCATGCCTCTGCCGTTGGGAAATACATCTTGTTGGGAATGTATAACACAACGCCCGACGGACAGCTGATAAAGGAAATCCTTGGCGTTGACCAGCTGCGGCCTGAGTGGCTGTCTGCCCGGCGGGCAGGGCCGGAGGAAGCCCCTTCATTCCAGTGGCTGACGGAGGTAAAGGCGGTTGTAGACGAACACACAATAGAGTTGGTGCGCCCCCTGCAACGTGACTGCCTGACCAGGTTTACCCCTGAGATTTACAACGTGGAGATGCTGGAAGATATCCATCTGTGCGACCTGCGCATCAGCAGCACTTGGAACGGCCTGTTTCGCCATCACGGTTTCCCGCTCTATTACAGCATTGCCAGGACACAGGAGATGGACTACGGATGGAACGCCATCAACATGAAACGCTCTGCCTACTCCTCCGTAGAGCATGTGGAAATCTGCAATTTCAGCAATCCGCTCTACGTGCAGGACAGCCGCCAGGTGACGGTTGCCGACCTGACGGTCAGGGGCTATGATGGCCATCAAGGCATTAAGGTCTATTGCCACACCAGTGACTGCCTGTTCGAGCGCATCAAGTTCTACTGCCACTTCGCCGACATGATGGGCGGCGAGGGTAATGCCTACGGCAATGTGTTCAGGCATGTCAGCTATCTGAATCCTACGTTCAAACCTGTAGACTACGACTTCCACGGCTTCTCGGAAGGCCCGATGAGCCCGCCTGCCTATAATCTTTTTGAGCAGGTGGCGGGTTTCCGCTATATCAAGGGTGCCGGGGCGGTGCATAACCAGCCGGCGTGTGCCGCGGGTAACGTTTGGCGAGCCAACCAGTCGGAAGGGGAGCGCAAAGGCGGGCAGCCCTTCTTCGCCCAGTCATACAGGGTGCGCTCTGGCGCAGAGAAATATGCCACGGCCATAGGCTACACACTCATTATGATGCTGAAACGAAAGAACCGTTCCCTGCCGTTTGTCAGGCAGACGTTTGTAGAGAAGCTGAACGACATAGGCCGCATGAGCATTCCGCACGACAGGCACAGCCAGTTCTTCCCTGGCTCGGAGGTGGATGGGGTCTTGTACTAACGCTTTGCGTAGAGTTTCTGGGTAGCCCGGCCTATCTCTTTCCAGTCGTAATGCTGCCGCAGCAAAGCCCAGCCCGCCTCGTTGTTCTTGGCGGCGGCCACTTGTTCCGGGTGATGCAGCAGCCAGAGCAGTTGCCGGCGGAGTTCTTCCGCAGACAGCTGTTCCATTTTCCAGCCGACCTGCGCCATGTCGAGTGGCTCTGCCAGTCCCCCGACGTTGGTGACAAGGAAAGGCGTGCCGACGGCAATGGCCGTGAGCAGCACACCGCTCTGCGAGATGTTCCTGTACGGCAGCAGATAGACATCTGCATGAGTGAGCAGATACAAGAACTCCTCATCTGACGTAACCCGGTCTTCGATAACGACGTTCTCTATGCCTTCGGCAGCGCTCAGGTCTACCCCTCTGTTCTTGCCCACAAGCAGCAGCTTGCAGTGCTTGTTGTTGCGCAGTTCGGGTGTGGTGGCCCAGACTTCAGCCAGCAGGTCACTCCCTTTGTAGTGATACTGAAAGCCGAGCGCGGCGAACACAAACTTTCCACTCAGCTGATAGTGTGCCTCGAACTGCGCCTCTTGCTGGCTGAGCAGGGCTGGGTCATGGCTTGGCTGCAGCAGCCCATGGGCTATCACGGCCACCTTCCCTTCGGCATGGCCGAAGGTGGCGATGAGTTCGCGCTTGGTGGCATGGCTGTGTACGATGATGGCATCGGCCAGCTCATACATCCGGCCGTAGCTTGCGGCATGGCTGGCTCCCGAGTCGTGCGGCAGCACGTTGTGGGCGGTAAACACAATCTGGCACCCGGTCAGCCGCTTGACCATTTTCAGGAAAGCGATATCGAAACCGGGAATACGCATCCATTGCAGGTGGACGGCCTGCGGCCGCCACTTGAGCAGAAGGGGAAGAATCCGGGCATACGACCACAGATAGCTGACGGCCTTTGCCAGATTGTTTTTCTTGTTGTTATAGCGGAACACCTTGTGCTGCCTCACATGGGGAGGCAGCGGCAGATGGTCATAGTTGGCCGAACACAGGTAGTGAATCCTGCCTTCAACGTTGGAAAGCAGGCTGTAATCGTAGATGGACAGGTTCTTGTACGACTGCGGGTCGATGTAAACAATGGGTTTCATGGCGTTCAGGACATTCAGTACTTTCAGTACATTCAGAACAGTGTGGCCTTGAGTGCATCTAAGAAGCCGTGCCCGTATTTCAGGTCTGGCTCGACGTAGTTTCCTTCCGCCCATTCGTTCCACGACCGCAGGAAAAGAACTTGATGCTCCTTCTGCTTGTTGCCGATGACCTGCAGCGCGTGTTCCACGTGCTTTCTGAAGTTCTCTGGCGTGGCGTTCACGTAGATGCCATCCTTGGCGCCAGAGCGCGGACTGCGGTCCCATTGCGGCATGATGGTGGGGAAGATGTTTTCCCAGCTGTCTTCCTTGGCGTAGTAGTGGGGCATGACCTTGGCATAGTTGTAGCGCAGCGCGGGCAGCCACGGACAGTACTTCTGCGCGGTTGTCAGCGCCAGCCTGAGATATTTTCCCTGATAGACCATCTCTGCCAGCGGCCTGCCATCAGGGTTAAGTGCATCAAAGCCTAAGTCGAGCAGGCTGTTGTAGACCTCGGCGCTGCTTTTCAGGTTTGGCAGAATCCTTTCTATGCTCCCGTCTGCGCGGCGGCGCTTGGTGGTGGTGGGCTTGCACAGCCCGATGAAGAAGATGTCGCCCAGCCCGTTTTCGGCCGCCAGCTGCCGCCATGTCTGAATGAACAGACTGACATCAGGGAAGTTATACGGGTCATATATGGAGAAAATCGGCTTTCCGTCTATCGTGATGTACCGATGGTCACGGAATGCCGGCAGGCAGTAGTTGAAATGCGCCACATAGTCATCTACCCCGGGGTATTCCTGCTTGGCTATCATCAGCTTGCCGCCTTTGCTTTGCCACGTGGCAGTAGTCCAGTCATGGTTGGCCCAGGTCAGGGCAAACGGAAAGTCGGGCTTGCCCGATGCCAGCACCTCTTCGAAGGGGCGCTGGAGCAGCATCTTGCCCTTGCCAAACCAGTAGTGCCAGTAGCTGAATCCCTCGATGCCGGCCTCACGTGCCAGCCGGGCTTGTTGCTCGCGGACTTCAGGCAGACGGAGGTCATAGAATCCCAGGTCGGCAGGGATTCTTGGCTGGTAGTGCCCGCGGAACAAGGGTCTGGCCTGTGCCACGTTTGTCCATTCGGTGAATCCCGGCCCCCACGCCGCATCATTCTCGGGAATAGGATGAAACTGTGGAAGGTAATATGCAATAACTCTCGCTTTCATGCCTTGTATTTCTTTCTTTTAATCAAAAACTTGGTGCAAAGATAAGCATTTTTTTTGTATATTGAAAAAAATGATGTACTTTTGCGGAAAATAGAGATGATATGGTAAGAAAGTGCATCGTTGTGGCAGCGGCATTGCTGCTTTTGGCCTCTGATGGCGGCGTGGTTGTTGCGCAGCAGGCTCAGACCGAGTATGAGCTGGTTTTCAGTGATGAGTTCAACCTGCCCGATGGCAGTCAGCCCGACCCGGCCAAGTGGAAGCGCGCGGAGCGTAACCCTTCCATCTGGGCCAGATGGATTAGCGACTCGGAGGATGTGGTCTTTATTAAGAACGGAAGCCTGGTCTGCCGCGCCATTCCCAATCGCACCAATCCCGCTGACACCGCCAAGATGCTGACGGGAGCCGTGGAGACGTTGGGAAAATATGCTTTCCAGTATGGCAAGGTGGAAGTCCGCATGCGGACAAACAGGCGCGACGGCAATTTCCCCGCGGCCTGGATGAAAGCCGTTCCCGGCGGTGCTGACACGCGCTATGGCGAGATAGACATTGTTGAGATGTTCGGTGCGTTGCGGGAAACCTACCATACCGTTCACAACCACATGTCTGTGGGATTGGGCAAGAAAGGCGGCCCGGTCAGGGAGTTCAGGCACGAAGTCTCGTTCACGAAGTGGCATGTCTACGGCGTGGAGTGGGATGCCGACCAGATTATCTGGACTGTTGACGGACAGAAGGTGGGCGAATACAAGCGGCTGAACACTCCCGACATGATTCGTGACGGGCAGTGGACCTTTGACCGCCCTTTCTATCTGAGGCTCAACCAGAGCGTTGGCGATGGTAGCCACGAGCGCCTGCACTATCCGAACACCAAAAAGGTGTACGAGACGCAGTTCGACTGGATTAGGGTTTACCAAAAGAAAAAGTAGGCAAAAAA
>JAFLSH010000140.1 GCA_022511055.1 Prevotella sp.
GTTTTGCCCGAAACTCACGGAGTAATTTTTCTAAAGTGCCGCTTTTTTGCCGAAAGTCACGGCGTTTTTGGCAATGTTTTGGGCATTTTTTGCGGCGGAAAGAAGTTTTCCTTTAAGTACTACGGGGGCGACTGCGGGCGGACTGGCGGACACGAGGCGAGGGGTCAGTCTTCCGACATGTCATGCACCATCTTTCTGTAGAGCGTGTAGAGGCGCTGGCGCGAGATGTAGCCTATCAGGTGGCTGTCGACATTCAGCACGGGCAGCCACTCGGCCCCTGTCTGCTCAAAGGTCTTCATGACGGTCGACATGGGGGCTGTGTCCAGCAGGGTGGCCGATGGCTCCTGCATCAGCTGGCTGGCCGTGAAGCGGTGGTACAGCTCTATGCGGAACAGCACGTTGCGTATCTTGACTATGTCGACCTCGCCCAGCAGCGTTCCCTCGCCGTCAAGCACAGGCAAGACCTGGCTGCGGCTGCGGCTGACCTTGTTGACTATCTGGCCCAGCTCCATGTCGGGCAAGACGGCCATGTAGTCGCGCTCAATGACCGATTCGAGATTCATCAGCGTCAGGGCGGCGTGGTCGGTGTGGTGGGTCAGCAGCCGGCCCTGCTTGGCCAGCCGCGAGCCGTAGATGCTGTGCGGCTCGAACATGATAATGGTCAGATAGGAACTGACCGAGACTATCATCAGCGGCAGCAGCAGGTTGTAGCCGCCGGTCAGCTCGGCAATGAGGAATATGCCGGTGAGCGGGGCGTGCATGACACCCGACATCACGCCGGCCATGCCCAGCAGGGCGAAGTTCTTCTCGGGCACGTAGACACCCACCTCGTACTGATTCCACAGCCGCGAGACGAGAAATCCCGTAAGGCAGCCGATGAACAGGCTCGGGGCAAACGTTCCGCCGCAGCCGCCACCGCCGTTGGTGGCCGATGTGGCGAACACCTTGAACAACAGCACCAGCGCCACGTAGGGAATCAGCATGTTGACCTGCCCGGAGAAGAGCGAGCTGTCGAGTATGTGGTTCCAGTCGGCCTCGGTCTTGCCGTTGAGCAGCAGATTGATGCTGTTGTAGCCCTCGCCAAAGAGCGCGGGGAAGAGGAAGATGAGCAGGCTCAGCATAGTGCCGCCGATAGCCAGCCGCACGTAAGGCCGTTCCTTGAAGCGGTCGAAGATGCCCTCGGCGAAGCTCATGGTGCGAATGAAGTACAGGCTGACCAGACCGCAGCTGACACCGAGCAGCAGGCTCGCCGGAATGCGGTCGACACTCCACTCGCTGTCAACATGGAACGTAAACAGGGCCGCACCGCCGCTGAAGATGTAGGTGAAGCAAGTGGCAGTCACGCAGCTGACCAAGATGGGCAGCAGAGATGACATGGTCATGTCAATGAGCAGCACCTCGAGCGTAAAGACCAGCCCGGCTATCGGGGCTTTGAAGATGCCGGCAATGGCGCCGGCCGCGCCGCAGCCCACGAGTGTCATGAGTGTCTTGCGGTCGAGATGGAACATCTGGCCGAGGTTAGAGCCGATGGCCGAGCCCGTCAGCACGATAGGCGCCTCAGCACCCACCGAGCCGCCAAAGCCGATAGTGATGGCCGAGGCAATGACCGAAGACCAGCAGTTGTGCGGCTTCAGCCGCGACTTGTTCATGGAGATGGCGGAGAGAATGCGGGTGATGCCGTGGGAAATGTCATCGCGAACAACGTGGCGCACGAACAGCGAGGTCAGATAGATGCCCACCACGGGGTAGACCAGATAGAGCCAGTTGGCGTGTGAACTCTCAAACGAGCTGGTCAGCAGACTGGCTATCAGGTTAATCATGCCGTGCAGCACAAAGGCGGCCACAGCGGCAAAGAAGCCCACCACCAGCGCCAGCACTGTCATGAACAACCGCTCACTGACATGCGCCTCGCGCCACTGGTGCAGCCTTTCCAACAGCGAGGGCTGCCCTGCGCCTGTCGTTCCGTCAACCGCCATTCCGAGTTCCGTGGGTGTTTAGTTCCTGATGATTTGCACTTCGCCGTCGGCCCGCAGCCTGATGATGCTCGAAGGCTTGTGGGGCTTATGCTCCTGCCGCCGGGCCCAGCAGACGTAGTCGACCGCCTCAAGTATCTGCGGGTCAATGTCGGCGTAGTTCTGGGGAGTGGGCTGGCCGCTGATGTTGGCAGAGGTAGAGACTACGGCCTTCTGAAACCGATAGCACAGCTCCTTGGAGAAAGGCTCGTGGGTGATGCGAATGGCAATGCTGCCGTCTTCGGCCACTAAGTTCTCGGCCAGATTGATGGCTCCATCGAGTATCAGCGTGGTGGGCTTGGCCGTGCTGCCTTGCTCGCCTGCGCTTGCCGCCAGGCTGTCAATCAGCTGCCACGCCACCTCCGGCACGTTGCGCACATAGCGCTGCATGCGGGCATCACTGTCGACCAGGCAGATGAGCGCCTTGGAATCGTCGCGCTGCTTGATGGCATAGACCCGCTTCACGGCCTCGGCGTTGGTAGCATCACAGCCAATGCCCCACACCGTGTCCGTTGGATAGAGTATCACGCCGCCCTTGCGCATGGTCTCCACGGCGTTCCTGATGTCTTGTTCCCTTGTCATGATTATCTTAAAAACTATCTTTCCTCAAAAAAACACATTTCCTTTTTTCACAAACACAGCTCACGGCCCGGCGGCAACACGGCAGGGCGGCCTGCCGCCCGCGCCGCCCTTCGGCGTTAGAACTCACTGGTAAAGTGGAACTGAATATGCTCGAAGTCCTGCTGGGCCATCTGCAACATGTAGCCAGAGTCGGCCAGGAACACATCGCGCCCCTCCTTGTCTTTGGCCATGTACTGATACTTGCGCTTCTTGAACTGCGCCAGCTCGGCCTCGTTGTCACTGCTAATCCAGCAAGCCTTGTAGAGATGCACCGGCTCCCAGCGGCACTTGGCGTTGTACTCGTTTTCCAGCCTGTACTGAATGACCTCGAACTGCAACTGCCCAACGGTGCCGATAATCTTGCGGTTGTTGAACTGGTTGACAAAGAGCTGCGCCACGCCTTCATCCATCAGCTGGTCGATGCCCTTTTGCAGCTGCTTCGCCTTCATGGGGTCATCATTCTCAATGTACTTGAACAGCTCTGGCGAGAACGAAGGCAGACCGCGGAAGTGCAGCGGCTCGCCCTCTGTCAGCGTGTCTCCAATCTTGAAGATGCCACCCGTGTCGGGCAAGCCTACAATGTCGCCCGGCCAAGCCTCGTCTATGGTCGACTTGCGCTGCGCCATGAACTGCGTGGGCGAGGTGAAGCGTATGGTCTTGCCCTGCCGCACGTGCAGATAGGGCTGGTTGCGCTGGAACTTGCCGCTGCATACCTTGCAGAACGCAATGCACGAGCGGTGGTTAGGGTCAATGTTGGCGGTAATCTTGAAGATGAAGCCCGTGAACTTCGGCTCTTCGGGCTGCACTTCGCGCTCCTCGGCCTTCGTTGGGCGCGGCGAGGGGGCTATCTCCACGAAGCAGTTCAGCAGCTCCTGTACGCCGAAGTTGTTCAGCGCAGAGCCGAAGAACACCGGCGCCACCTCGGCCTGCCGATAGCTTTCTACCTCGAACTCAGGATAGACTCCATCCACCAGCTCCAGGTCATCGCGGAGCTTCGCGGCATCTTGGCTGCCGACACGATTATCCAGCTCGGCGCTGTTGATGTCTACCTCCATTTTCTCCGTTACGCGCTGCTTGTCAGGCGTGAACAGGTCGAGCTTCTGCTCGTAGATGTTATAGACACCCTTGAACTTGGCACCCTGATTGATGGGCCAGCTCAGCGGGCGCACCTTGATTTCCAGTTCCTGTTCCAGCTCATCGAGCAGGTCGAAGGGGTCGCGCCCCTCACGGTCCATCTTGTTGATGAAGATGATAACGGGGGTCTTGCGCATGCGGCAGACGGTCATCAGCTTGCGCGTCTGGGTCTCAACGCCCTTGGCCCCGTCGACCACAATGATGGCCGAGTCGACAGCGGTCAGCGTGCGGAACGTGTCTTCGGCAAAGTCCTGGTGGCCAGGCGTGTCGAGTATGTTCACCTTGTACTCCACGTCTTTGCCTTCGGGCGTGTAGTCGAACTCCATCACCGAGGTTGACACCGAGATACCGCGCTGTTTCTCTATCTCCATCCAGTCGCTGGTGGCAGTCTTCTTGATTTTGTTGCTTTTCACCGCACCGGCCACCTGAATCTGCCCACCGAAGAGCAGAAACTTCTCGGTCAGCGTGGTCTTACCGGCATCGGGGTGCGAAATAATGGCGAAAGTTCGCCTGCGTTCTATTTCCTGATTCATATCTTTTCTTTTGGCACAGACAAGGCGCTTGGCTGCCGCAGTCAGACTACAGTTTGGCTATGCACTGGGCCAGGCTTTCCTCCCAGTAGGGAATCTCTATGCCGTAGGTCTGCTTGATTTTCGTCTTGTCAAGTACTGAGTAGTGCGGGCGGGCGGCAGGCGTAGGATATTCAGCGGTGTGCAGGGGGCGCACCTTGCAGGTCGTAATGCCTGCGAGGCGGTGTATGGCCTTGGTAAAGTCGTACCACGAGATGCACCCTTCGTTGCTGAAGTGATACACGCCGGGCTGAACGCCCTGATTGATGGCGGCGAAGATGGCCGTGGCCAGGTCGGCGGCATAGGTGGGCGTGCCTATCTGGTCGAAAATGACTCCCAGCTCGGTCTTTTCCTTGCCCAGGCGAATCATAGTCTTCACGAAATTGTTGCCAAACGTGGAGTAAAGCCACGCCGTGCGGATGACCATGGTGCGCTGGCAGGCTTCCCGGGCGGCCTGCTCGCCGGCCAGCTTGGTGCGGCCGTAGACGCTGTTGGGGCAGACGGGGTCTGTCTCGGCGTAGGGCGTGTGGTTAGTTCCATCGAACACGTAGTCCGTGGAAATCTGGATAAACCACCCGCCACGGCGCTCCACAGCGCCGGCCAGATAGCCGGGAGCCACCCGATTGAGCCGGTCGCACAGTTCCTGGCTCGACTCTGCCTTGTCAACAGCCGTAAAGGCGGCGCAGTTCACTATGCCGTCTATCGCGTTTTCGGCCACGAACTGCTCAACGGCCTGCTGGTCAGTGATATCCAGCTCTTGTACGTCAGTATTAAAGTAAGTGTGCTGCGGATTCTGTTTCTCCAGCAGCTGCATTTCGTTTCCCAGTTGGCCGTTACAGCCTGTAATCAGTATGTTCATGTCTGTTGCTGTTTTTTCTCAGTCAAATTTCAGTCCTTCTTCCCTGTCTTTCTTGTAATAGTCAGAGAGCATGCCTATAAAGGTCGATATTTCCTTGACCGCATGCTGTGTCTCGGGCGAGATGTCGGCTTTCCGCAGCCTGAGCATCATTACGCCGTAGAGCGAGTTGAAGCAGGTCTCGATTTCGTTCTCCTCTTTGTTCGCCCCGCAGTTGCGCAGCTCGACAATGAACGGCAGCACCTTGTAGTAGGCCGTGTTGTAGAACGGGAACTTGGGCGACTCCAGCAGCTGCTGGTGCAGCTCAATGAGCATCTGCAGCGTAACCTTGTTGATTTGCAAGTGCCCCTGCTCGCGGCAGCCCTCTTCGTTCATCATCTTGACCAGGTTGCCAAACCAGTCGAGTTCCTCTTCCTTCTGCTCTTCGCTGTAGTCGAAGCGGTCGACATACTCCCGCTTGATGCGGCTGAGCGAACAGCCGAAGGCACGGATAGTGTCCTCAACCTGCCACATGTAGAGCAGGTACTCGGCTATGTTTTTCCTTCTTAATTCCTGCGCAATAAACATCTGAGCTATCGTTTTTCAGTTTTTTCTAAAAGAATCTGACCAGATTGGTGGTAGTACCCAGCAGCATGATGACGCTCCCAATGATAACGGCCACGCCTATCACCTGATTGATGATTTTGATGCCATTGGTGTCGAACTTGGCCCGAATCTTGTCCACCAGCCATGTCAGCCCCCACCACCACAGCAGCGCGCCGCCCACAATGCTCATGAAGCCAACGACCATCTCAAACGGATGGTTGGGCAAGACGAAGGCAAACTGCGCATACATGGCCAGAAACAGGAAGATTATCAGCGGGTTGGAAAAGGTTACCAAGAATGCAGTCCACGTGTTATACCACAGCGAGCCGCGCTGCTGACCTGAGTGCCGCATCTTCTGGGTAGGGTCTGAGCGGTAGGTGTAGAAACCGAAGCAAAGCAGCATGATGCTGCCCACAATCTGCAGGTAGAAGCGGTTCTGGTCATTGTTGATGAAATCCATGACAAACGCCATGCCGAAACCCGCAAATGCCGCGTACAGAATGTCGCTCACCGCAGCGCCGATGCCGGTGGCCAGGCCATACCAGCGACCCTTGTTCAGCGTGCGCTGCACACAGAGTATGCCCACGGGGCCCATGGGGGCGCTGGCAATCACCCCTATCAATATCCCCTTGAAGATAAAATCCAGTATGTTTATTGGCACATAAAACGGCATAGTGGGTGCAAAGGTACAAATAATTTGTGAGAAATGGCGAGTGAAATCGTTAATTTCCGTAAAATCGGGCGCCGTTCAATAGTTTTTCACTAACTTTGTAGGCACTATAAAACAACAGTACACACTAAAAACAAATAAAAACACTAACATTATGAGCGAACAAAACGGCATGAAGCCATACGTGATTGGCTTGGACCTGGGAGGCACGAACTCCGTCTTCGGCATTGTCGATGCACGGGGCGAAATCAAGGCCACAACGGCCATCAAGACGGGTGGCTACGAGAGAGTTGAGGACTATGTTGACGCCTGTGTCGAGGCGCTGCAAGTCATTATCGAGCAAGTGGGCGGCATCGACAAAATCAAGGCCATGGGCATTGGCGCCCCCAACGCCAACTACTACAGCGGCACCATCGAGTACGCCCCCAACCTGCCCTGGGCACACGACTGCGTGGTGCCTCTGGGCAAGATGTTCAGCGAGCGGCTCAACGGCATACCCGTGGCACTGACCAACGATGCCAACGCGGCCGCCATCGGCGAGATGGTCTACGGCGTGGCCCGCGGCATGAAGAACTTCATTGTCATTACCCTGGGCACGGGTGTCGGCTCGGGCATTGTGGTCAACGGCCAGCTGCTCTACGGCAGTGACGGCTTTGCCGGCGAACTGGGCCACGTGACCATGGTGCGCGGCGAGGAAGGCCGCCTGTGCGGCTGCGGGCGCACGGGCTGTCTGGAGTGCTACTGCTCGGCAACAGGCGTGGCCCGCACGGCCCGCGAACTGCTGGCCAAGAGCAACCGCCCCTCACTGCTGCGCGACATGAGCCCCGACAAAATCACCTCGCTCGATGTCTCGATAGCCGCCGGCAAAGGCGATGAGCTGGCCAAGGAAATCTACGAGTTCACCGGCAAGATGCTGGGCGAGGCATGCGCCGACTTCGCCGCCTTCTCTTCCCCCGAAGCCTTCATCTTCTTCGGCGGCATGGTAAAGGCCGGCGACCTGATTATGAAGCCCATCGAAAAGGCATACAACGACCACGTGCTGAAAATCTTCAAGAACAAGGCGCAGTTCCTGGTCAGCGGTCTCGACGGGGCATCGGCAGCCGTACTCGGCGCCAGCGCCATCGGCTGGGAAATCCAGTAAAGTCGCCCGCCCCAACCGCGGCATTCCCTATCGGCGCGGACTACACAGGCCAATGTGTAGTCCGCACTCGTCTTCGCCACCCCAAGAATACCGAAAAAACTCACGGACTATTGCAAAAAACGCCGTGACTTTTGAAAAATACTCCATGAGTTTTGGCAAAAAAGCGCCACTTTAGAAAAATTACTCCGTGAGTTTCGGGCAAAACTCACGGAGTAATTTCCAAAACTCCCATACTATTTCCCAATAGTCATGGAGTTTCGCCAAAGTTCAGCCTAGCGGCAAACATTTGGCCTAATTCCTTTAACTTTTTTAACTCTTTAACTCCTAAAA
>JAFLSH010000141.1 GCA_022511055.1 Prevotella sp.
CATATAGCAAAGATTTGGAGAAACAGGCAAAGAAGGGTGATGCACAGGCGCAGTGTGAGATTGGCCAATGTTACTTGTATGCGTATGGCATCGCAGCCGATGCGAAAAAAGCAAAGAAATGGTTAGAAAGTGCAGCCAAACAAGGCCATGCGGAAGCCATGTATCATCTTGCCATGGCAGCCAAAAATGAAAACGATAGCCTATGGACTGTTCAGTTGGCGAAAGCAGCCATAGCAGGCTCAGCAAAAGCTCAGTATTTGCTGTACCAGAATGTCGGTGATAGGGAGTGGCTTCAAAAAGCAGCCGATCAAGGGCAGCCTGATGCCCTATACGAATTGGCTCAACAAACAAATAACCGAACAGAAAAACTAAAGCTTTTGGAAAAAGCTGTCGCGCAAGGCAATTCGATGGCGCAGAACGAGATTGATATGCTGCACCAGCAAATTGAGAAAGAAGAGGAGGAGAGAAAAGAAAAAGAGCTGCTTGCAAAAATGGAAGAGGAAAAGAAACGCGCAGAGCGCGCCGCACAATTAGCCATGGAAAAACAGGAAGAACAGGATGTCAAAGAAGGCCGTCGCCTCCCGTCGTTGACTTACCTTAGAAAGCACACCATATTCTTGTCCTATGATAATGAACTTGGCGACCCTAAAGATGAAAGTTTTAAACTCTTCCAAGAACTTAGCAACGCTGATTTCAACGAAATGATGGGGGTGAACAAGATGGATGAATTGGATTTGCTCAAATACAAGAAGTCTGAGAGATACAAGCAAGACCAGATAAGATTCGAGAACAAAGTTAATCAGCTTTTCTCATACGTTGTCAATCTGAAGTACAACAAATATCCCAAAGTCGATACGGAATTTAGCACTAAAGGTCTTACTATCAAAACTCATGAAAGCATCGAGCTTCCGCTTAGGCAAACAGATTATGGCCATATCGGCTTTAGTAACGGTTTTTATTTTCCTGTACAACCCAACGTTATCAGTTTTGAAAAGGGTAGGCGGAAGATTTTCTTTCCCTGTGCAGATTTAGACCTCATTTACAAGATGAAAGAAAATGTCCAGTCTATGGCGTTAGTGATTATGTGTAAGCCGGGAATTGTAGAGTCTCCGTTCTATTACTTTGCTAATCCTGTTGCCATGTATATCATTGACAAAAGAAATGGGGAAGTATTGCTTGACCTCAGAAAGTACATTAGAGGCATCAACTCTGATGCAGAAAAGAAGAAAGAGGTAGCTGCACTACGTGCAGACTTTAAAGAGCATACAGCACAAAGGAATAAACAAAAAGGAACGTACCACCAAACGCCCAAAGAGGAAAGATGTATTTTCTGCTGGGGAGTTGGCTATTTCAAAACAAAAGAGAATGGCGTTTTGACAGATGTAAACCGATGCTTTAATTGCTATGGCCGAGGCTATACTTTGGAACACTATTATTAAGACACTGCCCTCTTCTGGCTCTTCACTCTTGCACAGATGTGACTTGTATTTTTGGTCGGTGTACGCGTGAGTTTGCTGAAAAAGCCCCCGACCAGGTTGATTGTCGGTCGGGGGCTTTTTTAGGTAAGACTTATTTCTTTATGTGTACTTTCTTGCCGTTCTGAATGTAGAAGCCGGGCGATGGGGTCTTGTGGGCGCGACCCTGCAAATCGTAGTATGGGGCGGCGGGGGTGTTGGCAGGCTCGGCCGTCTGGCTCTGACTGATGTCGTGAATGGCATCGGCCACGTTGTCGCCCAGGCGGAACAGCTTCACGCCGTGGCTGGGTACGCTGGTGCTGATAGTGCCCGTGGCAGTGCCGAGACTTTCCTGTGCCCAGATGTCGTAGACCGGCACGGCCTCGTTGGCGGCATAGCCGAACTGCGTCAGGTCAACGTCGTAGCTCTCCGTTCTCGTGACATAGAACAGGAACTCCATGGTAGTGCCTGTCGCCGACTTGTTGTCGGTGTCGCAGCTGGAGTCATAGCCGCAGAGCGCACGGAAGGTCTTGTAGTTGTGGCCGGCGGGCAGGTCGTAGATGAGGGTGCAGGCGGCGTTCATGCCGAGCCCCGTGGTGTATGCCTGGCCGTCGACGGTGAGTGTGCCGCCCTCCACGTTCTTGTTGATGTTGAGCGAGCCCCACTCCGAGGTGTAAGACGTGTGTGAAAGGGTGGTCAGCGAGGTCTCGTTGCCCTCTGCGTCTATCAGCACGGGGTCTATCAGGTCGGCGCGGTCGTATGAGAAGCCGTCGCCGTAGTTGCTGACAACAATCTTCAGCTGGTCGGCGCCGCTGATGTCGGCCTCCATCGTCTTGGCCTTCGTGCCGCTGCGCGAGATGAGGCCCGAGCGCACGGCATAGTCGTCTTGCTCGTTGGTCAGCGGATTCTGGTCGAACACCATGAAGCGGATAGAGGTGGTGGCACCCGTCTGGCCGATGCCCGAGTCGTCGGCAGCGGCCATCGCCTTGAAGCGCACCACATCCATGTCGTCAGGAATCTGGAAGAATATGGCGGCGTTGGCATCGGCCGAGAAGCCGCGGTCGTAGCTGGTGCCCATGACCTTCATCTTGCCGCCGCTCTCCACGTTCTTGTTCTCGTTGACACGGTTGAAGTAGGAGTTGGTGTAGGTGCGTGTCTTGTATGTGCCGGTCAGCTCGACCTCCGAGCCGTCGCGCAGCACGAGTGTCGGGTTAATCCAGTCGCCGTGGTCGTAGTTGTAGTTGTCGCCGCCGTCGTCAATGACCAGCACCAGTGTCTTGCTGCCTTCCGGCCACTCAATGTCCACGTCGGCGCAGTGTCCGTCGGTCGTGTAGGTGATGGTCTCCGACTTGTAGAGTGCCTTGTTGCCCACCACCCACCGGGTGTTGTCGCGCTGGAACAGGGCCAGATAGCGGTTGCCCGTGGCGGGGTCGACTGAGGTCCAGACCACGCGCCCCCGGTCCTCGTCGTTCATGACCTGGTGGGCATCCTGTCCGTACTTGTGCATCTGGTGGTACTCCTCGTTGTTCAGGAGCGAGAGCGTGAAGGCATCGTTGCGGGTCATCTCGCCGCCGAAGAACAGCGGCGAGTGGCAGATGCCCCAGAGTGTCATCATGGTGTACTGCTCGTTCTCGGTCAGGTTGGTCCAGCGGCCGCCCTGGGCGGAGGTGTAGCCCGTGTCGCCAATGGTCATGGCTATCTGGCCCAGCGGCAGCATGTCGCAGTCGGCATAGTTACCGGGGCGGGCGTACTGGCTCCACTCGTGTGCCTCGTTGAACACGGCATCCACGGCGCTCCAGTTGTCCCAGAGGTCATCCATCATGCGCCACATGTTGGCATTGTCCAGACATTCCTGCGCATAGGTGTACTGGGTCTTGCCGGGGCTCAGCGAGAGTACAATGGGGCGGCCTGTCTGGTCGATAGCCTTGCGAATCATGTGAATCTCGTCGGTGTAGAAAGGTCGCGATAAGTCGTCTATCTTGATGAAGTCCACGCCCCATTCGGCATACAGGTCCATGATGCTGTTGTAGTAGAGCTGGCCGTACTCGTTGTTGCGCACGGTCAGGTTGTCTTTCAGCCATGTGCAGGCCGAGGTGGTGCCGCTGTAGACCTGTGTCCACGGCGTACTCTCGCTGCCCTTCAGCTTGTAGCTGCCGGAGCCGGCCACCGATTTGGGCACGCCGCGCATGATGTGAATGCCGAACTTCAGCCCCATGGCGTGCAGCTTCTCGCCGATGGCCTTGAAACCCTCGTTCCGGCCGTCGACCATGCACGAAGGGAAGCGGGTGGGGGAGGGCAGGTAGCGGCCGTACTCGTCAAGCACATAGTCCTGGTCGCCCCGCTGGTTGTAGTTGCCGCCGCCCAATGAGGGGTGGTTGCAATACCAGCGTATGTCAATCACCACGTACTCCCAGCCGTGCCTTACCAGGTCGTTGTCCACCAGATACTGGGCGTTCTGCATGACTTCCTTCTCGGTCACTGATGAGTAATAGCAGTCCCATGAGTTCCACCCCATAGGCGGTGTCTGCGCCCATGTGCGGAACGTGGCCATGTCTTCCTGTGCCTGCACACCGGCGGCCAGCGCCATGGTCAGGATTGATAAAATGAGTTTTTTCATAGTTCTTGGTTTGTTGTTTTAAGTTAAGTGTTCTGTTCGTCAACTGTGGGGTGGGGCTAACGCCCCATGCGGGTGGGTCATTTGGCCTTCAGCTTCTGGCCTTGGCTGATGTAGATGCCGCGGGCGGGCGGCGTGTTCAGCTTCTGGCCGTTGAGGTTGTAGATGTTGTCCGTGGCCTTTTGCCGCTCCTTCGCGCCTTGCCCCTGCGCCTTGATGCCGGTGGCATCAGTGTCGGGCTGGGCGGCGGCGAACTGCCAGGCATCGAACTTCACATTGTCGGCCTCGGTGAATACAAAGAAGATGTTCTGTGTGCCGGAGAACTCGTCTGCGGCTATCTCGACCGTGTGGTCGGCCTGCTCGGCAGACGAGAAGGTAACGGTGGCTGCGGCTGCGGCGTTGAGCTTGCCCACCCGCACTTCCAGCGTGCCGCTGCCGCTGGCCCTGAGCGTGAACGAAGCGGCGCCGTTGCTGCCGAAGTCGGCGTTCCGCACCATAGTCCATGAGCCCGCCTTCATCTGCACCTGCAGATTGACCGAAGCATCATTGCCCAGGTTGCTGCACGTGGCCTTGGAGGCGTTCTTGAAGTCTTCGTAGCTGACACCGCCCGCCGTGGCCATGGTTTCCGCCTGCTGCCAGTCGTAGGGATTCATGTTGTCCGTTGCGGCCGGCCCCTGGTTGGTCATCTTGGCCGTGCTGATGCGCTGTGTCTCTTCGTTGACCGTCACTTGGTCTACGCCAATGCTGCGGAAGCCTGAAGCGCCGGTCTTCATCTTCTGCTCCAGTACCATGCTGTGGTAGAACAGGTAGTAGTTGTCGCGGAACTTCTGGAGATGGGTGTGGTTGTTGCCATAGCCAAACCCAAACGTGCCGGGGTTGGCCAGGTATTCGCCGCGATACTCCCACGAGTCGGGGTCGAGCGGCGTGTCAGTGACCATGTAGCACATGCTGCAGGCCGAAGGCGCCTTGGCAGAGCCGCGCTTGGCATAGCTCGACCAGTCGTTGCGGTCAGACCATGAGGTGTTGTAGGTGTAGACAATGCGCCCGCCGATAATGTTCAGCTCGCTGGCCTCAAACAAGTAGGGAGCGGGCAGGTTGACAGCCGCACCGTCTAATGCGGTCATGCTGGGCTTGAGCTTGGCAATGCGTGAGTTGCCGGGCATGAGCTTCGTTCCCTGTGCGTTAGGGTCGCCGCCGCCGAAGGCCAGCCACGCCGTACCCTCATCATCGATGGCTACGCCGGGGTCGAAAATCCAGTTGCAGGGCTTTACGCCGGGCGTGTCGCCGTCAATGAGCGGCTTGCTGAGCGGAGACTGCCACGGGCCGGTCGGGCTGCTGGCTTTCAGCACGCCCACGCTGCCGCCGCTGTTGGCAAAGTAGAGGAAAAACTCCGGCTCGCCGTTGGCGTTCTCGCGCCAAGTGACCGATGGTGCCCACGAAGCGGCGAAGCGCCAGCCCCAGGCGTTGCAGATTTTGGCCACATCAATGGTGCCGTGGAAAGTCCAGTTGACCATGTCGGCTGTAGAGAAAATCACGAGTGACTTGATGGCACCGTAGTTGTTCTCGCCGGCGCGGTTGTTGGCCAGGAACTGCTGGTGGTCGTTGGTGCCGTAGACATAGAGGCGGCCGTTGTACTCCATGGCGGTTGGGTCGGCGCAGAACACGCAGGGGCTGATGGGATTGCTGTAGCTGGATGCCTTGTAGGTGTTTGCCAGGTCGGCAGCTCTCGTTCCCAGAACGAGAGTGCCGAACAATACTGCAAAAAGTTTGAGTCTTAGGGTCATAGAAATTGGTGTTGATAAACGGTTTGGTAATCTGCGGAACGGTCAGGTGCTTCCGTGCCGCGGCGAATGGCTGCGGCCTGTGTCAGCTCTTGTTGGCCTTCTTGCGCTGGTCATGGTCGAGAATGCTCTTGCGCATGCGCATGGCCTTCGGGGTTACCTCAACCAGCTCATCTTCCTTGATGTATTCCAGACACTCTTCGAGAGACATGACCGTCTTGGGTATCACGCGGGCCTTCTCGTCACTGCCAGAGGCGCGCACGTTGGTCAGCTGCTTTGCCTTGCAGACATTGATGACAAGGTCGTTGTCGTGAACGTGTTCGCCCACCACCTGGCCGTAGTAGACCTCTTCGCCGGGGTCGATGAAGAACTTGCCGCGGTCTTGCAGCTTGTCGATGGCGTAGGCGTAGGCCGTACCTGTCTCCATGGCTATCATAGAGCCGTTGACACGGCGCTCAATGTCGCCGCGATAGGGCTGATACTCCTTGAAACGGTGTGCCATAATGGCCTCGCCCTGAGAGGCGGTAAGCACGTTGGTGCGCAGACCGATGATGCCGCGCGAAGGAATGTCGAACTCTATGTTGGTACGGTCGCCCTGCGACTCCATGGAAGTCATTTCTCCCTTGCGGCGGGTCACCATGTCAATCATCTTCGAGGCAAATTCCTCTGGCACGTTGATGGTCAGCTCCTCAACTGGCTCGCACCGCTGGCCGTCTATTTCCTTGTAGATGACCTGCGGCTGCCCTACCTGTAGCTCGTAGCCTTCGCGGCGCATGGTCTCGATAAGCACGGAGAGATGGAGTACACCGCGCCCGGAGACAATCCAGCGGTCGGTGGAATCTTCAAAGCGCTCTATGCGCAGGGCCAGATTCTTTTCCAGCTCTTTCTCCAGGCGGTCATTGATGTGGCGTGAGGTCACGAACTTTCCATCACGGCCGAAGAACGGAGAGTCATTGATGGTGAACAGCATTGACATGGTTGGCTCGTCAATGGCTATTGGGGGCAGCGCCTCTGGCTGTTCGGGGTCGCAGATGGTATCGCCAATCTCAAATTTCTCAAGACCAATGACCGCACAGATGTCGCCACACTCCACATGGTCAGTCCGCTGATGGCCCATGCCATCGAAAGTGTGCAGTTCCTTTATCTTGGTCTTCTCCTGTGAGCCATCCCGGTGGACAATGGTTATCTGCTGCCCGTCTTTCAGGCTGCCACGGTGAACGCGCCCCACGGCAATGCGGCCCGTGTAGCTCGAATAGTCGAGCGAGGTAATCAGCATCTGCGGCGTTCCCTCTAACTGCTTGGGCGCGGGGATGATTTCGACAATCTTATCCAGCAGATACGTGATATTGTCGGTGGGTGTCTTCCAGTCTTCGCCCATCCAGCCGTTCTTGGCCGAGCCGTAGACAACGGGGAAGTCCAGCTGGTCTTCGGTGGCATTGAGTGAGAACATCAGGTCAAAGACCATTTCGTAGACCTCTTCGGGGCGGCAGTTCGGCTTGTCGACTTTGTTTACCACCACTATGGGTTTCAGCCCAATTTGCAAGGCTTTTTGCAGCACGAAGCGCGTTTGCGGCATGGGGCCTTCGAAGGCATCGACCAGCAGCAGGCAGCCATCAGCCATGTTGAGTACGCGCTCCACCTCGCCACCGAAGTCAGAGTGGCCCGGCGTGTCGATAATGTTGATTTTCGTGCCTTTCCAGTTGATACTTACGTTTTTCGAGAGAATAGTGATGCCGCGCTCGCGCTCCAGGTCGTTGGCATCGAGTACCTGACTTGACAGGTTCTGGCCTTCACGGAACAGGTTGCCGGCCAGCATCATCTTGTCGACCAGCGTAGTCTTTCCGTGGTCTACGTGGGCTATGATAGCAATGTTTCTGATGTCTTGCATAATAATACTTCGGGTTTTGCGGCTGCAAAGGTACGAAATATTTTCGGATTTCGTGCCCTTTCTCCCTGAAAAATATGGCGGGCCTGCGGCTGGA
>JAFLSH010000142.1 GCA_022511055.1 Prevotella sp.
CCGCCACCTCCGGGTCCGCCACCACGGCCGCCGCGCCCTCCGAAGCCTTCGCCGCCAAACCCTTCTCCACCACGGCCACCGTTGTTACCGCCACCACCAAACAGATTCAGTCGATAGCTCACGTGAAGCATGGCATAGCTGGTAATGGCGTTCACTTCCCGGTCAGTCCATCCGTTGGCGTTCACCTGTCGGCTGAAGTTGGTCTGCTCATGGAGAATGTCGTACCATTGCAGCATGACCGTCAGCTTCTTTCCGCGCAGAAATCCGTGGGAGAGCTGGGCGTTCCAGATAAGCTCGTTGGTGTTGAGTGACTGGTCGCTATAGCCGCGCTTGCTGTAAATGTGAATGTCGGTTGAGAGGTTTGTACCCCAGGGGAAGGTTATCTTTGTGTTGCCGCCATAGTTGAAGTTCCATGTTGTCAGATTGTTAGATGCCTGCAACTTGTTCTGGGTGTGGGCGTAGGTAGTGTTGGCGTTAAGGGAGAAGCTAATCCAGCTGTTACGGAAACTGAGCGACAGCGAAGGCGAGAGGTTATAGGTATGGGTGATATTGCGGTCAGGTATAGCCGTCTGGTTAAGGTTGACATAGCCCACGTGATGGTTGTAGTTACCATTGATGGAGCCGCTGATATCCCACTTGTTGAGC
Source organism: Prevotella sp. (assembly GCA_022511055.1). Taxonomy (GTDB): domain Bacteria; phylum Bacteroidota; class Bacteroidia; order Bacteroidales; family Bacteroidaceae; genus Prevotella. Next base: position 646 of record JAFLSH010000142.1, read on the forward strand.
GTGTCCAAAGCCACGTTGAAGGTCATGCCGCCGCCGGCACTCCAGTTGCCGTTGATGTTCTCTGGCCGGGAGATGCGGCCGCCCGTTGTCTCGTTATAGGTAACCACGTTTCCAATGCTGTTGGTGGTGCGCTGGAATCGGCCGTTGGCATTGAAGCTCCAGTGGCGTTGAGCCTTTGGCACTTGAAAACCGAGACTGTCCTCAACAAACGTTGGGGTGCGCTGTTTCTGGAAATTAGCCGAGAGGTTTGATGTGAATGAGGGCTTCAGGCCCGGATTACCCATCGTGATGTTTAATGGGTTGGTGTCATCGTAGATATCGAGCAGCTGGGTGATGCTGGGCTGCTGAGACTGTCCACGGAACTGCACTTGAAGGTTGGTCTGCTGATTGTAGCGGTAGCGCAGATTCAATGTTGGCGATACGTTAGTCACGGTGCGAACAGTGTCCACTGGCCGCCCTAAGTATTGCTGAATGTAGTGCGAGCGCTGCGGTTGCGCCGTCACGCCAACGTTCATGCTGTATTTCTCACGTACAAATCGGAGCTGTACCTCGGCGTTGTGTCCATATTCTGTGCGCTCGGAATAGCGGCTTAGCGAATCACTCAGATAACTCTCGTAGGGGTTGTCCAGATAGCCAAACAAGCGAGTCCATTCGCGGTAGTTGTTCAGCACATCAAGGAAAGCCTCGTTTGTGTAGTCAGGGAAATCGTAGGTCGAAGGGTCGCTCTTCTGATGACTATAGTTGTAGCGATAGTTCAGCTGGAGAAACAAACCTTGTGCCCCTACGCCTCGCCTGCCACGGTTGTTTCGGCCAAATGGCCCCCGCTGGCGGCTGGCCATAGTGTCTTCCGGCTCAGGTTTGGGCATGAAGCGTAACAAGGGTTCTGTGTAGGTTACGCCAAGCGAATAGCTGAAATTGTCTGATGGAGACTGGGTATAGCGGTTTGTCTGATAGGTCGAGTCGTTGCCTTGCTGATTCATGGTCTGAAAAAGCCTGACATTGGAAAGGTTGGCATTGCGATTCTGTCCGTCGCGATAGTTGATATTGCCATTCAAAGACACATTGCGGCCTTTGTTGCCGAAGCGCCGGAAGAGTTGTAGCTGTGAGCTTACGTTCTTGTTAGTGTTGTAGCCCATCGACTTGTTTTGTCGGCCGTTGACTATTAATCCCAGCGAGTCCATTTCCTCCAGACCCTCTGCGCTCAGCGGGTTGGTAACGTAATTGAAAGGGTCGGCGTTGAACGAAGCAGAGGTCGAACTGCTCCGGCTGTCGCCAACACCGAAACTGGCGTTAGGGCGGAATGAGAGCGTGGTTACTGAGTCAATGGTCCATTGCAAGTTCATGTTGCCGGTCCAGTTGTTATTGCGCGAATAGCTCTGGCTGATGCTGTTCGAGAATGCGCCGCCACGTGTGTTGACAAAGTTCTCTGACCCTGTGCGATTCCAGTTGTCAGCATCCCTGCGGTCCCATGTCACGCGGCCACTGACTTTCAAATCCTTGTTGTTCTCATAACTTATGTCTAACGCCGCCGTCTTAGTGTTGCGCTGGCCGTCATTGTTACCACGGCCACGCCCGCCTCGGCCGGAGAAATTGCGGTCGTTCACATTGTTGGCATTGCCCATGATAGTATAGCGCACAGCGCCGAATAACTTCATGGCCGTCAGACGAATGCCGTAACGGTCGTCAGTACCATAGCCTATATCCGGGTTGGCTTGCAGACCTTTGCGCGCGCTTCGCTTGGTGACAAACTCCAGTACAAAGTCGTCGTTGCCGTCGTCAAGACCCGTCATGCGGCTCAGGTCGCTCTTTTCATCGTAGGCTTTTACTTGGTCAATCACGTAAGATGGCAAGTTTTTCATTACTGCCTCGGTATTGCCGGTCATGAAGTCTCGCCCATCCATCTTGAACTTTCTGACACTTTTGCCGTTGATGGTAATACCGCCGTTGTCGTCAATCTTTGCGCCAGGTAATGCCTCGACCAGCGCCTCAATGACTGACCCTTCTGGTACGCGGAACGCGTCTGCGTTATAGACCACCGTGTCGTCCTTGATAACCATCTTTGGTATATTGGCAGTTACCACAGCCTCTGCCAGCTGCACTGCATCAGACTCCATCTTGATGTCGCCTAACGGCAAGTCGCGCCCAGAAACTTTTGTCAGTGAACGGCCTATGGTGGAATAACCCAAGTAGCTGACTTTCAGATAGTAATTGCCTGAATTTAATCCGTTGAAGCTGAAACGCCCACGGGCATCAGAAAAAGCACCCGTTACAAATACGGTATCACGCTGAGTACCTATGCGATAAAGCTGCAATGTAGTTTTCTCTAACGCCTCTCCGTTGTCCTTGTCGATGACTCGCCCTGAGATGGAATTACCTTGTGCCATTGTTTGAGCGGTGCCCATCAGGCACATCAACAGCACCACCAAGAGTGTTTTATGTCTATAAAATACCACGCTATAACAAAAAAGATGAATTAATAATTGTCTATTTGACAACCCAAAAGTTTAATTGTCAAGTTTCATTCCCCCGTTTTTTTGTTTTTTAACATGAAAAGTGCGCAAATCATGAGCTGATTGACGAATAATTTTTGTACCTTTGCACCCATAACAGCATAGGGGCGTACCTGATAGATCGGGATACTCTACAATAAACAAAAACATCGGGCTGATTTCTCTTGCCAATGGCGGGCCATGTTTACCCTGAAAAGGGGAGCTTTAAAAGCCGGTGGATTACAAAAGCGGAGAACACCCATATCGTGTGAAACAGGAGTTTTCACCAAATCATCGGTACGCCCTTTTTCTTTTTTTAAATAATTGATAAAATTCTGCACTCAAATGTTTTCTGGAATCATTGAAGAATTTGCTACCGTTGTGGCTCTCACGAAAGACCGCGAGAATATAGACCTCACATTGACCTGCTCATTTGTCAGCGAACTGAGCATCGACCAGAGTGTCGCTCATAATGGCGTGTGCCTTACGGTCGTTGCAATTGATGGCGATAATTATACGGTTACTGCCATGAAAGAGACCTTAGACCGCTCAAACCTTGGTCTGCTCAAGGTGGGCGATAAAGTCAATGTTGAGCGTTCCATGCTGATGAACGGGCGGCTGGATGGCCACATTGTGCAAGGACACGTAGACCAGACTGCCCGTTGCACTGCGATGGAAGATGCCAATGGCTCCACTTATTTTACGTTTGAATATGCAGAAGACCGTGAGATGGCACGGCGCGGATATTTTACCGTTGACAAAGGGTCAGTTACTGTCAACGGCGTTTCGCTGACTGTATGTAATCCCACGTTGAACAGTTTTCAGGTAGCCATCATTCCCTACACTATGGAGCATACTAATTTCTGCGACATTAAGGTTGGTACTGTTGTCAATCTGGAGTTTGATATTTTGGGTAAATACATTGCCCGGCTACAGCAATTATAGGCAAGAAAGGTCAGTTCCGTTAATGATTCTTGGCAGAGCGTGAAGAGCAGACGTATGTATTATCGTTTGCTTCTGGTAATCATCGTGCGCACTTTATTGTTATACTTTGTGGCGGCCATCAGTTGTTCAATGGTCAGGTGCATACGCCATTGCCAACGGTTGTAAGGGTCGTTGGGCGTGTTGATGCGTTCTTCGCGCGGGTTGGCAGCCCTTAGCTCGCCATCCATGGAAAGCCAGTCTTGTAGTGACAGTAGGCAAAGCATGGAAGGGCAATACAGATGGCGGGCAATGATTTCCTCAGCCAGATGAGCGGGTAGTTGTTCTGGGGCACGGCCTTGCTTCTGCAACATGGTGACGTAATAGCGCTGTGTACGCTCTGGACTCTCTGCCCACCATAGGCGCAGGGAAGGCATGTCATGGGTACTGATGGTGCATACGGAGCGATAGGGATTACCATCAAGATGAGTAAACTCATAGTTTGTTTGCTTAGGCAGGCTTTGCACCTCTAAGGTCAGTATGCGCTGTTGGTCAAGCACAGGCGCTACGCAGTCAGGCAGCAGGCCAAGGTCTTCTGCACAGCAAAGCATGTCTGAATTGTCGAAAACATCAGATAGCCGCTGTGTGGCCAGCTTTCCCCAGAAAAAATTGTGGCGCTGAAAGAAATAGTGATTGTAAAGCCGCATGAATGCTTCACGCTCCTCTGCCGGTAAAGCCTCGAAAACCGAATCCTGGTAGATTGCAAACCGCGGATGGTACATATCTGGTTGCCGGTTGTCTTCAAGAAACAGCACATTGCAGACCAGCCGCATCAGGCCGTCACGTATCCACAGGCTGTTTTCGTCAGTAAGTCCTTCAAAGTGGTTTTGTATCTGTCGCTGTGTGGCAAATTCTGGTTTCAAGCTGTAAAGACCGTACTTGCCATTGTCCAGAAAATGGTCACGTACGTATTGGCTATGAATGCCAAACAGACGGTCGATAACGCGGTTGTCGACAAAGGGGCGTGTCATAAAGTCTTTGCGGAACGGCAATCCAAAATACTCAATCTCCCCGACCGTCAGTGGCAGCGAAGGCGAGAAATGTCCCAATAGTCCGTACAACGAATTGACAGGGATTTCCCATAAACGGAAGAATGCCAGCACATGGTCTATGCGCAAAGCATCGAAATACTGTGCCATCCATCGCAGTCGCCTGCGCAGCCACACTACCAGATGGTCACTCCATTCGTAGGTGGGGAATCCCCAGTTCTGTCCTTGTGGCTGCTGGGCGCTGGGTATAGCACCGGCTTGCGCTTCCAGATGGAACAGATTGGGGTGGAACATGGTTTCTGCACTCTCACGGTTAACGCCTATTGGCAAGTCACCCTTCAGGCTTACACCATGCTGCCGGGCATAGTCGGCAGCTGCTTTCAGCTGGCAATGCAGCTGATATTGCACGAAATAGACGAGCGATGTATTTTCTGGCTGCCGCCAACGGGCGTAGTCGTCAAGCCAATCTTGGTTTTCGGTGTACCATGTTTTAAATCCATCAGACTCAAGCACGCGTTGCCCGCATTCCTTGAATGCTTCAGCAACATAGTCGCGCTTCACGCGCTCCACAGCCTCATAGTCGCTAATCTTCAGGGCATTCAATTCACGCCGGCGGCGGTGGAAGGCGGTCATCAGCTTCTTGTCGCCAAGAGCCCCCAACTGCTCCAAGTCCAGATAGTGGGGGTGCAGAGCAAAGCACGAAGTAATGTTATACGGATGGGAGTTCGCCCATGACCCGTCAGTCGTTGTGTCATTGACAGGTAGCAGCTGAATGATTTTCTGTCCAGTGAGTACTGCCCAGTCAACCAATTGTTTCAAGTCGCCAAAATCTCCGACACCATAGGACCGCTCGCTGCGCAGGGCAAACACGGGCACGACTACTCCAGCGCAACGCCAGCTCTTCTCACACAACCGCAGGGGCTCGCCGTATGCCACCCAGACTTGCCCATCGGCTATTTCGTTGTGCCAAATCCTGTTGTCGCCCTCTTCCCATGCTATCAGTTCGTGTGTCTGGTTGTCCGTGACGACATATTTGTATTCCATGGCTCCCTCCGTTGCCTCGACACTGACGGAAAGCATCCAGTCGTGTCCGCCGATAGGCGTCATTTGCAGATAGCGGGCGGGATTCCAACACCCCAGGGCGGGGTGGCTTCCAATGAGTGCCACCGACTGGCCTTCCAGCAGTTGGGGCGCTGAGACACGGAAAAGGATTGTCTTCCGATAGAGTGGCATGCGCAGCGGCCTGACTTCACCTTTGTCGGCAAATCGCATGGTAGTTGCGTAGGCGGCACTGTAAAGGTGATGGTTTAAGGGCTTGTCGCGCCACATATCAGCAAAGAGGTAGTTTTTGGAACTGTCAAAAGAGTAGTAACGCGGAATGGCGTTCCACTCTCGGCGCAACACCTCGCCTTCAGCATCCTCAACCTGATAATAGTACACAATAGCCGTGACAGGATGCTGACGACTTTCGATAACGGCTGTCTCCACTGTCCACTGTTGTCCATCATCAGTCAGCATGGTCAGGTTTTGCTGCCGCTCCGTGCTGTATTGACTGACGTACTTCAGCACAACGTGCAGGCTCTGCCCCCACTCTGTAGCGTATTGTATCGTAAACTTCAACTTCATATCAGGCTCTTTCTGTTTGCAAAGATACCATTTTTTTATGATAAGAACGAAAAAAGCCTTCTTTTTCACATTTCTATTACTTTTATTTAGTAACTTTGCACCGTTTTTCAAAAAAGCAAATCATGAAGAAAAAGCAAACAAAATGGTTTTATGCGGCCATTGGCCTCTGCCTCTTGGCGATAATAGGTACAGTTGCCTATTACTTTCTGACAGACTTTGCCCCTGAGGGCGAAACAGCATACTTGTATATAGACCAAGATGACACCGCCGACTCCGTTTATCAGAAACTGACCCCTCTGGCTACCACGCACGGCATGACTGCCCTGCGTACCATGGCGCGCCATACTGATTATGAAGAGCATGTGCGCACAGGCCGCTATGCCATCAGCCCGGGCGAGAATGCCGTCAGCATATACCGTCGACTGAAAAACGGGCAGCAATCCCCCATTATGCTTACGATACCTGAAGCGCGCACCATGCCTCGGCTGGCAGCCCTGCTCAGTCGCAAGCTGATGGTCGACAGCGCTGAAATTGCCGATGCACTGACCGACCCGATTGTCTGCCAGCAGGTGGGTTACGATACGGCGACCATAGCCTGCATGTTTGTGCCTGACACCTACGAAGTGTTTTGGAACATCAGTGTCAGTAATTTGTTGCAGCGCATGCAGAGCGAACACGACAGGTTTTGGAACGATGAGCGGCGAGCAAAAGCCTCTGCCATAGGGCTCACGCCCAACGAAGTGTCGACCTTGGCCAGCATTATAGATGAAGAAACGGCCAATAATGGCGAGAAAAACATGATAGCAGGCATGTATCTAAACCGACTGAAGACCAACATGCCACTTCAGGCTGACCCTACTGTCAAGTTTGCGCTGAAGAACTTTGCCCTGAGACGCATCTACCACAATATGCTTCAGACAGACAGCCCCTATAATACCTATAGAAATACAGGTCTCCCTCCAGGCCCCATCAAGATTGCAAGCATCAAGGGCATAGATGCCGTGCTTAATCGTGTGGAACACGACTATCTGTATATGTGTGCCAAGGAGGATTTTTC
>JAFLSH010000143.1 GCA_022511055.1 Prevotella sp.
CAAATGCAAATGCCTGCAAAAACGACATAAAAGGGCCGACTTGAACTGCTTCGCGCGCGTATATATAGTAGCCAAACAGCACAAACACCCCACACCCGCGACACCCTCAACACCCTCCAATCGGGTGTGGTGGGTGTTGGGGGGGTAAAAATGGTGTTTTGCTACTATACGCATATGTATGCGAATGATGCAGACCTGCCGACAAATGCCCCAATCCCATGGAAAGCAGAAAAATTTAGGCTGGCGGTAACAGAAGCATTACCGTCAGCCTATCATTGCTCTTGACTATAGGATTACTGCACAGGGGAAACTGTGTCCTTCAGCTGCTTGACTGCGCGCTGAATCATATCCATCGTTCCGCTACCGTCACTGACGTATTTCACCACCATTTCAGCATAGCCGATGGCATTGTCAAGCTGCGGATTGCCGGCGGGCTGCGCCTTGGCTTGTTCAAGCAGCGACTGCAGCTCGGTAAGGTCTTCCAACTCCGGCAGATTGCCTGGTCGCATGGAGTTGATAATGGCATTCAGCTCTGAAGTTGCCTTATCCACCTCAGCCTGTGAGGGCTGTGAGCCGGGAACATCAAGCAACTGGGCGGCCAGTTCCAGCTGACTTACCATTCGTGCAAAGCCGTGAGGTGCCCACGGCGCATATTCTGGCACCTTGACCGTCAGCTTCAGCCATGCCTGCTGAGCCTCGCGTCTGTTTTTAGCCTCTTGCACCAAGTCTTTCAGTGCTGACAACTCCACGGTGTCGTCTTCTTGCCGCACCAGACTGGGGTCGGCGGGGATATTCATGCGGAAATAGTGCGTAACATGGCGGTCAGCCGCATAGTCAGGCATGAACGTGTGGCCATCAAAGCTAAGGGTGTAGAGATGGGCATCGGCCCCACTGCCATCAGTAGCTCCGTTCAGCGTAATATTGCTCAGGTCGGGCGCCACATTGACCGTTGCCTCATCCCAGTTGTTATAGCCAGTGGCGGCCATGACCAGCGGGCCGTACATCAAGGCGCCAACCCACTCTGGAGTGTAGTTTGTCTTGCCATCAGGCTCATAGGCCGGCGCCTTCTCCATTTTGTCTGGGCCGAAATCGAGATGCTTCGTAAAAGGCATGGTTACTTCCACCACGTCTTTTGCCGACCACTTACGCATCGGTATCTCCACGTAACTACTTGGCTTGTAGGTCTTGGCAATGCTCTTTCCGTTCAGTTTTATGTCAAATCCCTCCGTTGCCCAATATGGCACACGCAGCTTCATGGCGAAACTGCCGCTACCCTTGGCCACTCTGATGACAGACTGCTCGGCTGGCCACTGACACTCCTGCCGCAAGACTACCTTCTTGGCATCCCATGTGGCGGTAGTAGGCAGATAGAGTGCCACCCACACCGTGTTGTCGCTGACAAAATAGGCCGCTTCCTGATATTTCACATGGTTTTCAACGCCCGTGCCGCCGCAACAGGTGACCTGCGGTGTCTCGTTACCCCACGGCTTCGAGGCGTTCAGACCCACCGCATACTGATAGACCGTCTGATAGCGGCGGGGATTGACCGAGCCGACTATCTGGTTGTAGAGTACACGCTCGTAATAGTCCATATAGGCCGCATCATCAGGCCGGAAGCAGTTCAAGTCCTTAGTCAGCTTGGCCAGATTATAGGCACAGCAGGTCTCATTGATAGTCGGCTCCGGGCGCAGATTACGCCCACCCCAGCTGCTGACATTCATGCACATGCTGGTGATTTGCGAATAAGGCTGGCGAAACATCTCGCCATTGCCAACACCACCCATAGCATAGCGGTAGCGCCCCTGCACCATGTTCCAGAAATTCTGCGAGAGGTTATAGTAATACGGGTTATGGTTACTGCGGTAGCTGCGCAAAGCGCCAGTAATCATAGGGATATGCTGATTGGCATGGCGCATGCGAATGGCATCGATGTTCCGCGCCAGCGGGTCGAAGAAGGCCGGGCTGTCAAAGCAGTTGGCCGCCTCAATCAGCCGTGCTTTCTCCTCAGCAGTTCCTGTCATTTCCGCCAGTCGAGCCAACGACTCGGCCATGCCCCCAACCTCACCGGCAATATACATGTTCCACATTTCGTGGCGATTGCCCGGCTGAGCGCGCCGCTCTTCCTGTGAGCCATCACTCTTGACATAAGTGCGGTAGTGCATGCGATTCCACACCCAAAGCCCCATATCCTTGGCAATAAGCAGTGCCTTAGCGGCCACTTGCTGGTCATCAATGTAAGTGGCAATATCAATGAGCCCGGCCAGCTGCTTGTGGACACTGTAATAGGGCGCCCACACCCACTGGTCGTTGTTATAGGCCCGGTACATCTCTATCAGCACACAATGCTGGGCGGGAATGGCGTTCAGATAGCCATAGCCGTAGTGCCGGTAGTCACGCTTGTACTGGTCAAAGTCGGCCCAAGTGCCCTTCAGCTCCCTTAGTTCGCTTTCGGGGGCAAAGTCACGCGCTTCCCAATACCGGCCTAACTTCTCATCATAGACAAACGTGCGTTCCTGACAGGCTCTCAACTCGTTGACCATCAGCGTAATGTTTTGGCGAAGCACATCTTTCTTACTTGCATCCTGGCAAGAAGCAAAAGCCATGGCCATGGCCGACATGTAGTGCCCAGAGCCATGCCCTTTCAGCTTCGTAGTGGGCGAATCCCAACCATCAGCCTCGGGATAGCCCTCTGTGCTAAGCCCATAGGTGTCGCGATAGTTGTAGATTTGCTGACGAACATCAAGGCTAATAAGCTGGTCTATATCCAAATCGCGGTTCCATGTCAGCCGGTTATCACCTTCCAGCACTACCTTGTCCAGCGGCAGTGTCTGTGCGACAGGCGTATAGGCGGGTACTTCCCATGCCTGGGCCACCACCTTGACATTTGCAACAACAGGATAGCCATTGTTAGTCGTATTGTCGCCCAGCACATAGCCTTTAACCGTATAGCTGGTGCCAACGGGATTGACTGCGGCATCAGCCTCGGTCTGTTCGGCCACGGTCGAGGCATTCTGCCAGCGCACTTGCCGGAACTCGCCCTGCCCGTTGTCATATTTCACCCAGAGGCGGTAAGGCAGGCGCGGCGCATGGCCGACAGGCACTTCAACATTGACTGGCTCCACCTCTGAGATGGAGCGATAGACAACTTCTGCCGTTATCTGCTTCGGCAAAGCAAGGAGTAAGGCAGCAGCAACAAGTAAACATTTCATGTTCTGGATGTTACACATAAGTCATTAAGTTTTGGTTTCGTTATTTGCACTTTTGTATTTATGGGTTTTCTTGGCTTTGCGCGGCTGCTGGGTGAAGCCATGGCGAGGCGACCTCACCTGCCGGTAAGTCTGCCATCGCTCGCGTATTTTTGCCACATAGTCAGTGGTCTCCGAGCCACGCATATAGCCATATTTCACTAACGGGTCATTATAAAACTCAGGCTGAGCCAACTTCAAGACATAGCCTTCAACATCGGCCCACCGTTGCGGATTCTTGCCATCGCGCTGACACAGCGCCATCGCATCGCGAATGTGGTGAATGCCGCCGTTGTAGCTCGCCAGCACAAAGTAGGTGCGCTCCTGCCGGTTTGAGATGTCTGAAAGGCTTTGCTCCAGCTCACCCAGATACTTGGCCGCCGCGGCAATGTTCGGTTCCGGCTCGTACATCTGGCTTCGAGCCAGGCCCAGATGGTCGGCAGTGCCCGGCATAATCTGCATCAACCCTTTGGCGCCAGCCCATGAAGTCGCTTTCGGGTCGAAGGTCGACTCCTGATAGCACTGTGCAGCCATCAGCCGCCAATCCCACCGAATAGTCTGCGCATACTGCACGAAAAGATGGTCATAATGCGAAATAACCCCGCCTTTTCGGTCGAGCATTGGCGAGTACACACGGCGTTTCACGCTGCGCGAGCTGAGCAGGTAAGCCTCCTGTCGGCGCACCTCATCAAGCCGGGCCGGCGTACACCACTTTTTCAGTTCCTCAGTCAAAAGCGGCTTTGACAGGCTGGCCTCAAGCTGCCCAGGCACGGTGGTTGCCATCAAGTCGCCCTCGTTGTTACCCAGCTTTGCCGCCATTTCTGTCGTGTCACGGCACACCTCAACCCGCAGGCGCACCCCCAGGCTGTCGGCAAACTTTTGCGCCAGCAGATACTGCGTACCTAAGTGCTTGCCACGATAGTCATAATAAAACTCTGGCCCAGAGAGTGTTAGCAGAATCATCTCGCCACTGCCCTGGATTTCAGACAAGTCAAAGTCTTCATCAGCCACGGTAACGACAGAGTCAATGATTTCGCCCCATGGCGTGACGATTGGCTCCTGCTTCTTGGGGCCGCATGCACCCAAAAAGATGAGCAAAAAGAGCCAATATGCCTGTTTTAACTTCAAAATCTTATTATTTTGAGTGCAAATTTACACATTTTATTGCACAATCAGGAAAATTTGAGTAATTTTGCATCGCTTTTAACAGATAATTAGGCTTTAACAACGATGTTAAGAATTGCAGTTCAATCAAAAGGGCGTCTATTTGACGATACAATGAATCTGCTCAGCGAAGCAGACATCAAGGTGAGCGCCTCAAAGCGCACACTGCTGGTACAATCAACCAATTTCCCATTGGAAGTACTCTATTTGCGTGACGATGATATTCCCCAGTCAGTAGCTTCAGGCGTGGCAGACCTTGGTGTCGTTGGCGAGAACGAGTTTGTGGAGCGCGGCGAAGACGCGGATATCGTTTCGCGCTTAGGCTTCTCACAGTGCCGGCTGTCACTGGCCATTCCCAAGGATGTCGACTACAAAGGCGTGGAATGGTTCAACGGCAAGAAGATTGCCACCAGCTATCCGAACATTCTGAAACGCTTCCTCAGCGGCAAAGGCATCAGTGCCGATATCCATGTCATCACTGGCAGTGTGGAAATCAGTCCGGGCATCGGGCTGGCCAATGCCATCTTCGATATAGTCAGCTCCGGCTCTACGCTAACCAGCAACAACCTGCGCGAAGTGGAAGTCGTGATGCGGAGCGAGGCACTCCTTATAGGCAACAAGCAGCTGAGCCAGGAGAAACGCGAGATACTGGAGCAGATGCTGTTCCGCTTCAAGGCTGTCAAGGAGGCTGAGGACAAGAAATACGTGCGCATGAACGCCCCAAAATCCCGTCTGCAGGATATTATCAGCGTACTGCCTGGCCTGAAGAGCCCTACGGTCATTCCACTGGCCGATGAAGACTGGTGTTCTGTCCATACGGTACTCGACGAGAAGCGTTTCTGGGAAATCATAGGCAAGCTAAAGGAAATGGGAGCGCAAGGCATACTTGTCACCCCGATAGAGAAAATGATATTATAGCAACAGAGCATGAACGTTATCAAATATCCTTCGCGCGAGGAATGGAAGAACATCATTGAGCGCCCGCACTTAGACGTTTCACAGCTAAACCAGACGGTGGCCAATGTGCTGGCAGACATCAGGCAACGCGGCGATGAGGCTGTCAAGGGCTATGAGCTGAAGTTTGACCACGTAGACCTTGACTCGCTGGCCGTAACGGAACAAGAGATTGCCGAGGCTGCCAAGAAAGTAAGCAAGCCGCTGCGCGAAGCCATCGAGCTGGCCCACCACAACATCAAGGTGTTCCACGAAGCGCAACGCTTTGAAAGCAAGAAGGTTGAGACACAGCCAGGAATCGTGTGCTGGCAGAAGAGCGTGCCTATCGAGAAAGTAGGGCTCTACATTCCGGGCGGCACGGCCCCACTCTTCTCTACCGTACTCATGCTGGCTACCCCGGCGAAGATTGCCGGCTGTGGCGAAATCGTACTCTGCACCCCACCCGACCGCGAAGGCAAGGTCAACCCCGCCATTCTCGTGGCCGCCCAGGTGGCCGGTGTCAGCAAAATCTTCAAGATTGGCGGCGTACAGGCCATTGGTGCCATGGCATACGGCACAGAGAGCGTGCCAAAGGTCTACAAGATATTCGGCCCCGGCAACCAGTACGTGATGGCAGCCAAGCAGCAAGTCAGCCTGAGCGATGTGGCCATCGACATGCCAGCCGGCCCGTCTGAGGTGTGCGTTATCGCCGACGAGAGTGCCAATGCCCAGTTTGTAGCAGCCGACCTGCTCTCGCAGGCGGAACACGGCATCGACTCGCAGGTGGTACTTATCACAACCTCTCACAAGGTGATTGACAACGTGCAGCAAGAAGTCAGCAGGCAGCTGGACACCCTGCCCCGAAAGGAGATAGCCCAGCACACACTGGAGAACTCGCAACTGGTGCTGGTGGCCGACAAGCAGGAAGCCATCGACCTCAGCAACGCCTATGCGCCGGAACATCTTATCATACAGACGGAAGACTACGAGCAAATAGCCAGTCAGGTGGTCAACGCCGGCAGCGTGTTCCTTGGCAAATATGCCTGTGAGAGCGCAGGCGACTATGCCAGCGGCACAAACCACACCCTGCCAACCCACGGCTACGCAACAGCCTACAGCGGTGTCAACTTAGACAGCTATCAGCGCAAAATCACATTCCAGCACCTGACCGAGAAAGGCATTCGCTCCATTGGCAGAGCCGTGGAACTGATGGCTGAGGCAGAGCAGCTGGATGCCCACAAGAACGCCATGACAGTACGCATAAAAAGCCTGAAATGAAACCGTTACAAGAATTAGTAAGACCAAACATTTGGGCACTTGCACCCTATAGCAGCGCCCGAAACGAATATGCCGGCCGGGAGGCGCGTGTCTTTCTCGATGCCAACGAAAACCCATACCACCAGCCCTACAACCGATACCCAGACCCCTTGCAGCTGGAGCTGAAGGCTGCCGTGTCGAAAGTGAAGGGCGTACCCGTGGAGCAGATATTCCTGGGCAATGGCAGCGATGAAGCCATCGACCTGCCCTACCGCTGCTTCTGCCGACCCGGCGGGCCCGATAATGTCGTTGCCATAGAGCCCACATACGGCATGTACAAGGTCTGTGCCGACATCAACGATGTGGAATACCGCCCCGTGCTGCTTGACGAACACTACCAGATAACGGCCGAGCGACTACTTGAGGCCACCGACCAGCACACGAAGCTGATATGGCTCTGCTCGCCCAACAACCCCACGGGCAACAGCCTGAACCGCGATGAGATAGTGAAAGTCATCGAGCAGTTTGAAGGCATTGTCATTGTCGATGAGGCATACTCCGACTTCTCCCAGCAAAAGCCGTTAAGGCTGGAACTCGACAAGTACCCAAACCTGATAGTACTCAACACACTGTCGAAAGCATGGGGCTGCGCTGCCATTCGCCTGGGCATGGCCTTCGCTTCTGCCGACATCGTTGCGCTGTTCAACAAGGTGAAATACCCCTACAACATCAACCTTCTGACACAGCAACAGGCTTTGGAGACCCTCAAAGACCCCTTTGAGACGGACCGTTGGGTAAAGCTGCTCCTACAGGAGCGTTCCAGACTTATGGAGGCTTTCATGCAGCTGCCTATCTGCCAGCAAGTGTTTCCCACTGATGCCAACTTCTTCCTGGCGCGCATGACCGATGCGCAGGCCATCTACGACTACCTGGTAGACCGGGGCATCATTGTGCGCAATCGCCACCGCATACAGCTTTGCGAAAACTGCCTCCGCATCACCATCGGCACAAAGAGCGAGAACAACGAACTATTAGCCGCACTCAGACAATGGCAATGACCATTACTGCCAAAGCCTGATGCGGCATCATCGCGCGGCGCAGCCCACGACACTCAGAGAAACCCTAAAATACCCGCCATTTTTGCC
>JAFLSH010000144.1 GCA_022511055.1 Prevotella sp.
GCATATTAGGAAGATTGAACACCGTTTTTCATCATTACATTTGCATATTAAGCCAGAAATCTGCATTTTGTCGGAGTTATTGTAAGGAAGAATGCCAAAGTGCTTCCGCTCATTTGCATTATTACCTGACAATCTTTCTCACGGCATTGCCTTGCTTAACTATCATAATACCCTTGGTAGAAAAGCCTGCTTCGCGCCCTTGCAGATTGTAGTAGCGAGTATTTTGCGGCTGTTCTGGCATCTCGGCTGGCCGCTTGATGCCGCTCGTCTGCAAGGCTTCCAGATAAGCTGTGCCGTCGGTAAAGGTCAGTCTTTTGCCGCTCACCTCAATGTATATGGCATTGTTTTTTTGCCCACCTTTCGTGTCTGGCAGCATCCAGTTGCCGTTTTCCTTGAATATGATTCGCAGGGCATAATGCCCATCGGCCACCGTCTTCGAGGCTAACGAGCAGGGCAGGTCACCCATGTTGCCGGTAAAGCCCGTGTATGGGTCAAGGTGCAGCGTACCAATTTCACCGCCGCGCATCTTCACTTCACTCAACAACTGATTGTTAGTGTCATACAGCCCAACGGAAGGGGTCCACGAATGGGCGTTGACACCGAAGTTGCACACTCCCCCGATAGTAATGTCAAAGCTGACAGACGTGCTGATGGTGCCCTTCTGCTTGCAGATGGGTGCTACACCCATGTAGGGGTACTCCGTCGGTGCCCCTGTCTCCCCATTGCGGGCAGGCTCAATGCCCACAACAATATCTTGGTCAACGGTGAACTTAAAGCCCGCAGGATTCATGAGCGCTACGTCGTAATAGCCGTCATACGCGCCGCCCCATCCCCAGTTCACATGGAGCAAGGCGTTGGTGTCGTAGCCGTCAATGACAAAGGCATGCCCCGATTCACCGGCGGTCGCTGATGATGCGCCATAGTAGAGTGGTCGCCCGTTGTCCAGCTCGTGGAAGATAGTGTCCAACCACTCTGTATCACTTTCGAAGCAGTCGCGGCGATAGGCGCGCAGTGTCGCTGGGCTGTAGCCGAAGTTCATATACAGCCCTTTGAAGGGAGACATTGCGCCGCTGGCCAATGCGCCGTAGTCCATACCTACAGCCAGCCCGCAGTCGTACATCAGTTCTGCCACGGCAGCGGCGGCACTCTCCGAAGCCTCCAGCTGTTCCCGCGTGTCGAGCATGGCATCCCACTGGTAGAAATGATTCAAGGCTCCCGCCACTACTTCCGTGCCGCAAGTGGCACGGCCGTAGCCACTGCCCTGTACGGGCCACTCCCAGTATCTCATAATTTGCGCCATGCTCGTAGCCACACATCCTGTCAGACTGCGCTCGTTGCCATCCATCGGGCACAGGTTGTTGAAGGGCGCTTCCTGACTCCATTGTGTGGTCAGCAGCGGGTCGGCTCCGCTGACACTCCGTGTGTAGGCGGCAGGCATTGCCTCGGCTGTGCCTTGGCGATACTGCTGCACATACTGCCGGTAGGTGTCGAGATAGAGCCGCAGGGCATCGGGCATATCGGCACTCCCGGAGCCAGTAGGCGAATAGCCTAACACATCGCCTAATTCCTCTTCGGCCGAAATGATGGCAAACCCTGCGCCGTCAACGGCGTTGAACACAAAGAACGCCGCCTCGTCTTGCTCTTTGGGCGCAATCTTGGCTGGTGTCGTGCCGAGCATGCCGACCATCGGCTTACCCAATAGCTTCTCCGCCTTCTCGCGGGCGGCCTCCTGTCCAATCGTGGTTGCCGTCGTCAGCCCGGTAGTCAGCAGTGTCAGGCACAGCAAAAAGAATCTTCTCATATCCTCTCCGAAAAGTTAAAAATGAGCATACCCCTCTTCAGCATGGGGGTATGCTCACCGTGTGGTTTATTCGTTCAGTGGTTTAGTTGGCGAAAACCAATTCGTCAATCCACTCATAGTTAGAGCCAAACGTACCTGCCGACACCCTGTATGACACGGGGAAGTCAAACTCTGGGGGGTAAGTACCATCGCCTGGGTCGTAGCCAATGAAGTTACCATCTAACACCGTCACATAGACAGCGCCGTAGTTGGGGTTGTTAATACCCGAGAACCAGCCGTAATACCCAGTTCCTCCCACAGAGCAGGTTGCTTTTTTGCCCGTGCTGTCAGTGAAGTAGAACTCCTGTTCCGCAGCGTTGGGGCCGTTCCACTTGAAGAACCAGTGCGTACCTTCGATAATGGCATCCTTGATGCGATAGAGTTCGAGCATCGGCGAGTACTGAATCTCTACTTCCCACTCCTCTTCGTAGTAAACCGTCTCATGGAACATACCTGTGGCATAGAGCTGATAGTCTTCCTTCAGGAATGTGATTTTGTAGAGGGGGCTGTCGCCCGAGTCAGCATAGGGGTTGGTGTATTGCTCGTCGATAGCCAGGCTCAGGGTGTAGTCCGTGAACGTCTCCATGCCTTCGCCAATCTTCACGACCAAAGATACTTCGGTGCTTCCCTGCGGGAAGGTAACCGATGTAGGTACGGTCACAAATTCCGGTGCGCTCACCACCTTGATGGGCACAGTCAGCTCAGCCAGCGAGGTGCTGTCTGCACGCACCAGGTCAACGGTAAACTCGGTGGCGTTCATGTCCAGTGCCAGATTCTGTGCATTGGCAAATGACACGGTGTATTCACCGGCAGGCTTTCCGGGGGTGTAATCATCGTTGTCGTCACTGCAAGATGCCAGCATTGTAACGGCAACCAATCCTAACAAATATATTTTGTTCAGTTTCATAATTCTGTTGTTTTTTGGTTTCTTAATGCTAATTAGTCAGTCACACCGTCACGCAGGTTGGCATTCTGACCCGGAGTAGGCATCTGGCCGCCGGTGTTGTCGATAATACCAATGTTGTTGTCCATCTCCGTCTGCGGGAAGCGCAGGTTCAGCCAGCCGTCATCAGCGGCAATGTTGAATGCGAAGTTAGCCGGCTGGTTGGTCGTGCCGTCACCATGTGTGCGCACCACGGGCTTGCCCAGGCGCTTGGCATCGAACATGAAGAAGCCCTCGCCCCACAGCTCCACGCGGCGCTGGAACCAGATTTCGTCAGCCAGTGACAGGTTGCGGCCAGTGACAGAGTAGCTGGGGTCGCGGTAGGTCTTCACAAAGTTCTCCAGCACGGTGCGAGCCTGTGATTCGTTGCCGTCCCTGAGCAGAGCCTCGGCCTGAATGAGAATCATCTCCTCCACGCGCATCAGAGGCCAGTCGTTGTTGTTGGTCGTAGCGCCAACGCCGTCCTTCATACCGAACTTGATGTTCGAATAAGGCTCCATGGCCATCTTGTCGTCATACTCAAAGTCTGCAATATCGTCGCCCGTGGCGCTGGCACCCGTCGTCGGGTCAACCCATGTCAGGTGTGCCCAGTTGGGAGAGTGCTTGTTGGCGTCGAGCCACCAGCCCTTGCGCACGTCAGTGTCGGGAATCTTATTATAGAGCAGTGTGTTGATGCAGGGCACATTGCCTGTTCCGGCAGCATAGGCGTAGCCGCTGAAGGCAGAAATCCATGAAGCGGGAGTGGCATAGATGAAAATCTGTGCAATCTCAGGCGTGATATTGATACCCCATATCCAGTTCTTCTCGGCCAAATCCACGAAAGCGGGCACACTGACATCGGCAATGCTGGCCGGTGTGAAGCCTTCCTGTGCGGCAGCGGCATCAGCGGCAGCCTCTTTATAGTTGCCCATGAAGAGGTTAGCGCGGGCGCGGAGACCCAGAGCCACGTTTTTGTTCACCTGGTCCTTCGAGGAGCGGTCGGCTGTCAGATGCTCCACGGCGTAGTTCAGGTCTTCCATGATGTAATCCCAAACCTCACCCACTGTGGCGCGGGGGTTGTTGGCATAGTCCACATCCTCGCGCAGAATAGGAATACAGGGCTGGTCCTTGGCAGTCTGGTAGTTGAACTGGAAGTACGGAGCCAGTGACATATAGTCGAAGGCACGAATGGCGCGAGCCTGTGCAATCTGGTTGATGGCTGCCGGGTCTTCCGTGTCGGCCGGATAGGCGGCTATCACCTCCTGTGCAATACCAATCTGGCGGTAAGGAACCACGTAGCGGATATAGGGGTTTGCATAGTTGGCGTTACGCGAGCTGTACTCGCCACACGTAGAGAACCAGTTATAGTCGTTGTCCTGAAGGAACATGTCGGCACCCTCGGCATCCAGCGAGAAGGCGGCCATGGGGAAGCCCCAGTCGTCAGCACGGCTGCTGGTGGGGTAACCCGTGCGAGGCTTACCCATCATAGAGAACATACCTGCAAAGGTAGCCTGTACACGCTCGGGCGATGCGGTGTTGGTTTCCTGTACCTGCTCGGCAGTCAGCGAACCTCCCTCGGGCACCATCTTGTCGATATCATCGCAAGATGTAGCCAGTACGGCAGCTCCGAGCATCAAAAATGAAATTCTATGTAGTCTCATATTCTTTTAATCTCTTAAGTTTCTAAAATATTTCGTTGTTTTCTTAGAACGTTACGTTGATACCGCCTGTGATGGCGCGTGTGGCAGAATAGCGGCCAGTGTCCATACCACCACCAGAGGTCATTGAGCCGATACCGTAGCCTACGCGCGGGTCAAGACCCTGGCGCTTGGTCAGCAAGAAGAGGTTCTCGCCGGCGAAGTACACGCGGATATTCTTCACCTGCATGGCGTTGACAAGGCGCTTCGGCAGCGTGTAGCCAATAGACAGGTTGTTCAGGCAGAGGTAGTTGCTGCTGGTAAGGAAACGGTCGTATGGGGTCTGAGAAGCCACACCAGGGTCGTCAGCGGCAGCAAGGCTCAGAATGGGCACGTCAGTGTTGGGATTCTCGGGTGTCCATGCTTTGAGCAGGTCTTTGTGCATGGCGTTACCGGCTGAAATACCGTTGTGCATCAGTGCCTGGTAGCTACCATCGTAGTATTTACCACCGAGCTGGAACGAGAACTGTGCGCTCACGTCGAAGCCGTAGGCATTGAGTGTAGTGCCGAAACCGCCAATCACTTTTGGCAAGGTTGTGCCCAAATCATATCGGCTGGCAGCGGTAATGTCCTCAGTCAGTCTTTCCTCGGCAATCACCAGCTTGTTACCATCAGCATCAACGCCGTATGTGTTAGTCATCGGATTACCGTTAGCATCGAGTGCCTGCCAGTACTGGGCGCGGCCAGTCTCCGGGTTTACGCCAGCATACTTAATCATATAAGCCTGGTAGCGGCTGCCGCCCACGCGGTAGATGGCATTTGAGTAGCGCATACCGTTGTCTACGATAGACTCGTCAAGTTCGGTGAACTCGTTGTGGTTAGACGACAGAGCCACGTTCAAGTTCCACTGCAAATCCTTGGTCTTGACAATCGTTCCGTCGAGTGACACCTCAATACCGCGGTTGAGCAGAGTACCCACGTTGGCGGGATAGTTGGCAACCATCAGACCAGATGACAGGGGCACGGTCTTTGACCAGAGCAGGTTGGTCATCTTACCTGTATAGTACTCGATAGTACCATTCAGGCGATACTTGAACAGCGAGAAGTCAACACCGAAGTTCCATGACTTCTTGGTCTCCCAAGTCAGGTTTTCGTTACCTTTGGCCGACATGGTGATACTGTACTCACCTGTCTCGTCGTTATAGGTGGTGGTATAGCGGTCGGCATAGGCATGCCATCCCATACCCTGGTCGTTACCATTCTCACCGTAAGACACCTTCAGCTTCAGAAGGTCTACCCACTTCACGTCTTGCATGAAGTCTTCCTTGTTAATCTGCCATGCACCGCCGGCTGACCAGAACGTACCCCAGCGGTGGCCGGGAGCGAACTTAGAAGAAGCATCGCGGCGAATAGAGCCGTTGAGGAAGTAGCGGTCGTTGTAGTCGTAGGTAACACGGCCAAGGAAACCCTCAGTCATATAGTTATCAGTGGCAGAGCCTACTGTACGGTCTTTACCAGGGCCTTTAGCGTTGTTCAACTCACCGATATACGGGTCGTAGAGGTGGGTGTTGTCGCCATAGAGATTCTGGTCCTTCACCTTGTACTGCTCATATCCGGCCAGCAGGCTGACATTGTGCAGACCGAAAGTCTTGGTGTAGCTGGCCAGATACTGCTGGTTGACACTGAACGTGCGGTCGCTCTCTACATAGACTTCACCATCGGTGGTGCTACCGCTGGCAAAGCGGCTGTACAATTCCGTGGCGCGAGAGTTAATGCTGTTGGCATTGAGGTTGATATTCAGCTTCAGTCCGTCAATGGGAGAGATTTCTGCACCCCACTGGCCGAAGAAGATGTCAGCATACGAATTGTAGTCGTTGTAGGCATTGTCGCGGACAGCATTACCCACAATACTCGGGCGAGTCTGATTCGTGTTGTTCGAGTCATAGACGGTACGGCCGCTTTCGGTCTTCTTGACAATGTTGCCGTTTGCATCCTTTTCACGAACATAGAGGGGATAGATAGCACCCATCATGTTGGCGATGTAGAACATGTTACCAGATGAGCCCCAGCTGTCATTGTTGACAGAGGCCGTCTGGCTGATGCGGTGAGTGAAAGCCATGTTGGTAGTCAGCTTCAGCCACTTCTTGGCCTGATACTCCACGTTGGTACGGGCAGTGTAGCGCTCATACTTTGACTTGTCCACTTGGCCGCCGTCGTTCAGGTAGCCGGCGCTGGCGAAATAGCTCAGTCTGCCAGTGTTTCCAGATACAGAGGCGTTGTACTCCTGACGGAAAGCGCTATGGATGGTCTCATCATACCAGTTATCGGGCTGGTAGTAGTACTGGCCGTCATAGTAGCCCAGCGTAGCATTGGGATTCAGCTTGAAGTTCGTACCAATGAGCTTTTCGCCTTCGGGAATGGTGTAGACCTGATAGCCCAGACCGCCATTGTTCTGGTTGAACAAGTTGGCATCAGCATAAGCATAGGCATCAGCAGCGGTGTAACCATTGTAGTAGCGGCTGTTGAACATAGACTTATAGTGGGTCTCATAGTACTCAGCGGGGTCGGTAATGATGTTGTAGCGGGGAATCAGACGAGAGTTAGAGCCCCACTTGGCATCAAACGAAACCTCGGCATCCTGGGCAGCACCCTTGGCCTTCTTGGTGGTAATGATAATCACACCGTTGGCACCACGGTTACCATAGATGGCGCTGGCAGAAGCATCCTTCAGCACAGACATAGACTCGATATCCTGCGGGTTAACGGTAGCAAGACCCTGTTCCATGGGCACACCGTCAATCACGTAGAGAGGCTGTGAAGAAGCCAGATATGAGCCGATACCACGGATG
Source organism: Prevotella sp. (assembly GCA_022511055.1). Classification (GTDB taxonomy): domain Bacteria; phylum Bacteroidota; class Bacteroidia; order Bacteroidales; family Bacteroidaceae; genus Prevotella. The sequence goes on from JAFLSH010000144.1 coordinate 7,249, forward strand.
GTAATCGTAGGAGCAGAGCCAGGGGCACCTGAAGAAGTCACGGCCTGCACACCGGCCACCTTACCAATCAGGGCGTTGGTAGCCGTCGAGGTGACATGCTGCGAGATTTCAGATGTCTTGATTTCGCTGGCAGAGCCCGTGAAGGCAGAGCGCTTGGCTGTACCGTATGCCACCACAATCACTTCGTCAAGAGCGGTCTGGTCGCTGGTCAGAATGATACGCATGTTAGGGCGAGCCGTAACATCCAATGGCTCCATACCCACATACGTGATGCGAAGCGTGTTCTTGCCCTCGGGGCAGGTCAGCGAGAACTGACCGTTGGCGTTAGTAACAGTACCGACATTCGTGCCCACGACAAGCACGGAGGCGCCAATGACAGGCTGTCCGTCGTCCTGAGAAATCACGGTACCATTGAC
>JAFLSH010000145.1 GCA_022511055.1 Prevotella sp.
GAGGCTTACTCCGGGTTATAGCCAAAGTTATTCAATGCTTTCTCGGAAGAGCGCCAGTCTTTGTCGACCTTGACAAAGACTTCCAGGAAAATGTGCTTGTCGAAGAACTTCTCCAGCGCCTTGCGCGCCTCGGTGGAGACTTTCTTCAGGGCAACTCCCTGGTGGCCAATGATAATGCCCTTCTGGGAATCGCGCTCCACGCAGATGACAGCCCCAATGACTATCTTGTGGCTGTCTTCCTTGAAGCGCTCAACCACCACTTCCACGGAGTAGGGTATCTCCTTGTCGTAGTAGAGCAGTATTTTCTCGCGGATAATCTCTGAGACAAAGAAGCGGGCAGGCTTGTCGGTCAGCTGGTCCTTGTCGAAATAGGCAGGGCTCTCGGGCAAGAGTTCCTGAATGCGCTTCAGCAACAGGTCGGTGCCGAACTTATTCTTTGCGGAAATAGGCAGAATCTCGGCATTGGGCAGCAGCGCGTGCCACTTGTCGACAATGGCGGCAAGGGCTTGCTGCGGAGTGGGCGAGTCGGGCGTTTTCTGCGCCAGCTCGTCAATCTTGTTGATGAGCAGCAAAATGGGTGTCTGCATCCGCTGCACCTTCTCAAGAAAGTCCATGTTCTTCTCGGGATTCTCTACCACGTCAGTCACATAAAGCAGCACGTCGGCATCTTGCAGGGCCGACTCCGAGAAAGCCAACATCGACTCTTGCAGCTTGTAGTTGGGCTTCAGCACCCCTGGCGTGTCACTGAACACAATCTGCATGTCGGGCGTGTTGACAATGCCCATGATGCGGTGGCGTGTCGTCTGCGCCTTGAACGTGGCAATCGAGATGCGCTCGCCCACCAATTGGTTCATCAGCGTAGACTTCCCCACGTTGGGGTTACCCACTATGTTTACAAATCCGGCTTTATGCATAAGTCTGACAAGTTTAAAAAAGGAATGCAAAACCGCGTTTTGCATTCCTCATTTTCATTTAGATGCTCCGTCGTAAGCCCACCTGTAATAGCTGGCACCATGAACGAAACCGGCACCAAAGGCGGTGAATATCATGTTGTCGCCCTTCTTGAGCTTCGACTCGTACTCCCAGAGAGCCAGCGGAATGGTGGCCGCACTGGTGTTGCCATAGTGTTCTATGTTGACCATCACCTGCTCCAAGGGCAAGTCAAGCCGCTTGGCCACAGCCTCAATGATGCGCATGTTGGCCTGATGGGGCACCACCCACTGAATGTTGTCTTTCGACAAGCCGTTGCGCTCGGCTATCAGGGCGCAGTCGTCGCTCATGTTGGTCACGGCGTAGCGGAACACCGTGCGCCCCTCTTGGTAGAGGTAGTGCAGCCGGTGGTCGACCGTGAAGTGACTTGGCGGGCAGACCGAGCCACCAGCCTTCAGGTGAAGGAAAGGCAGGCCATTACCGTCACAGCGGAAATAGCTGTCTATGCACCCGATGTTCTCCTCCTCCGTGGCCTCCACCAACACGGCGGCAGCGCCATCGCCGAAGAGCGCACAGGTCTGGCGGTCTTTATAGTCAATCACTGATGACATTTTATCGGCACCAATGACTATGACCTTCTTCATGCGGCCGCTCTCAATCATCATTGCCGCCTGGTCCAGCGAATAGAGGAAGCCACAGCAGGCAGCCCAGAAATCAAATGCGTAGGCATTCTTTAGTCCGAGCTTGCCCAGCACGATACTGGCCGTCGAAGGGAACTTATAATCAGCGGTAGAAGTGGTAACGATAAGGGCATCGATGGTGTCAGGGTCTACTCCCGTCTTCTTGAGCAGCTCCTTGGCCGCCTTGCGGGCCATGTAGCTGGTGCCGAGCCCTTCTTCCGTCAGGATACGGCGTTCCTTGATGCCCACACGGGTCATAATCCATTCATCGCTGGTGTCCACCATGCGCGACAACTCCTCGTTTGTCAGGATATAGTCGGGCACGTAGCCACCAACACCCGTGATTACCGCGCTAATTCTGCCCATTATTCAGCTACTTCGTCAGCCTTCTTGATAGCAACCTTGCCACGGTAGTAACCGCAAGTGGGGCATACTGTGTGATAAACATAGTAGGCGCCACAGTTGGGGCATACTGCCAGTGTAGGTGCTACTGCCTTGTCGTGAGTACGGCGCTTCGCTGTACGAGCGTTTGATTGTCTTCTTTTAGGATGTGCCATAATAGTTTACTATTTACTAATTTTTAATTCACTTTCTTAACTCTTTCAGTTTTTCCCATCGGGGGTCTATGGCGGGGCTGGAATCCTCATCACTGCTTCGGTCAGCTGACAGTCTCTCCAGGACTTGGGTCATAGCAAGGTTACACTTACCAGGTGCATGCACATGCTTGATGGGTACGGCCAACGCAATAAACTCATAGATGTGCCACGCCGTGTCGAGCATTCCTTCGTTCTCGTCAACGACAATGGTCTCATCTTCCTCTGAGTACCCGTCGCCCAGCTTCACCACCATCTGGTTGTCAGCTTCTATCGGCTGCGCCATCAGGTCGAGACAGCGGTCGCAGGTAACCTCCACTGTGCCCTCAACGTGGAACGAGAGTTCAAAAAAGCCGGAAGCCTTGCGTATAGACACCGACACGTGCAATGCTCCGTTCTTCACGTCTGTTTCGCCCAAAGCGTCAAAGAAGTCCTTGTCCAAATCCCACTCCAAGGCTGTCACCTCGGCGGTCAGGGCTTTCAGGTCTATCTTAAAGCGCTCTAAACTACACATGGTTACACAATTTCGGGCTGCAAAGTTACAAACTTTTTTTGATTTAACACACGGTTATTTGTATTTTTTTTGTTTTTCGCGCAATTTCACGCCGGCAACACGCAGCAAATTACACACACAGCCCTGATAGTGTGCAAAAAAGCGGCAAGAGAGGCGCGCCTCAGCGCTTCATCTCTATGCGGAACGTGGTGCCTTTGCCCACTTCGGAGCTTTTGACATAGATTCTGCCCTTGTGGTACTCCTCAACGATGCGCCGGGCCAGCGAGAGCCCCAGCCCCCACCCTCGCTTCTTGGTGGTAAAGCCGGGCGTGAAGACGTTTTTCACGTCTTTCTTCCTGATGCCCTTGCCGTTGTCGGTCACCTCTATCACCACCCGGCTGCCCTCGTCGGCCAGCATGAGGTGTATCTTGCCCGAGCCTTCCATGGCATCGACCGCGTTCTTGCAGAGATTCTCTATGACCCACTCGAACAGCGAGGCGTTCATCTTCACAACGACATCGTGTCCGGGATAGTCGCGCGTGATTTCCACCTTCTTCGAAGTGCGGCGGTCCATGTAGTCGATAACGTGGTCAAGCACCTCGTTCATCGAGGCATCCACCGGCTCCGGCAGCGAGCCTATCTTTGAGAAGCGCTCGGCTATGCGCTGCAACCGCTTCACGTCTTGGTCCATCTCTGGAATCAGGTCGTCGTCAGGGTAGTTCTCCTTCAGTATTTCCACCCAGGCCATCAGGCTCGAGATGGGGGTGCCAAGCTGGTGGGCGGTCTCCTTCGACATGCCCACCCACACCTTGTTCTGCTCGGCCTTCTTCGATGACAACAGGGCAAAGATGGCCACCACAACGAACACCATCACAATGCCCAGCTGCACATAAGGCCACTGCGACAGCCGTTTCAGCAGAATAGACTCATCGTAGCACACCAGCTGGTGGTCTACCACAATGGTGTCGCCCGCCTGCACCATCCGGCGCGCATAGTCAACCATGCCGACCGTGTCCTCAACGTTCCGGGAGTCGGTAATGTTGCCATCCCTGTCCATCACAATGACAGGGATGGTGTTGTTGCCTTCCAGCACCTGGGAAATCAGCGTCACGTCGGTCGTCTCGTCGGCTTCGTTCAGGGCATGCAGCGCCTGAGCCCACACCTCGACTTTATTGCGCTCTTCTTGCTTCAGGTCGTTGACCAGGTAGTGCGATACTAACAAAGATATCACGGCAATGGCGATTGCCGCGATAACTAAGATGATTTTCACCTGTCTGATTCTGTCAGTCCATTGCATAGCCTGCGCCATCAAATTGGTGAGCCAGAACGCCGTCAGATGAACTTCACAATGTCGTCAAGCTGTCTGCGCTCCGGCCGCTTGGGGTCTTCGGCCCGGTAGCCCAATGAGACTACGGCCATGATGGTCTCGTTGTCGGGAATGTCGAACAGTGCCCTCAGCCCATCGGCATCGCGCATGCCCATGATGAGCGTGTCGAAGCCCATCGCCCGCGCCTTCAGTATCAGGTAGCCATTGCTCAGCCCGTTGTCGTAGGCTCCCCAGCCTTCGCCCACCTCGTTGGTAGCCTCGCCACGGAAGAAGCCCGACTTGCCCTGCTCGTAGGTAGACACTATCAGCACCGGGGCACCGAGAATCCGCTCCTTGTTGCCGCCAACCAAGTCCTGCACGGCCGCCACCTTTTCCTCGCTGATGGCCACATAGTATTTCGATGGCTGCTGGTTGGCCCATGAAGGGGCTTCCTGGGTGGCAGTCAGCAGTTCCCTGACCTCAGCCTCGCTGATGGTCTTCGAGGCATCGTAGCTGCGCACGCTACGCCGGGTGGTCAGCACTTCGTCGAATGAAGACTGGCTCGTGGGCTGCTTACGGTTGTCTGAGCAACCTGTCAGTGCCAGACAAAGGAGCATCAGAAGGGCTCCAGATAGTTTCTTTGTTGGTTTCATCTTATATACTTTTTAATGGTTTGGGATGCAAAGATAGCAAAAAAATATAAAAAAACGGCATTACAGGCAAGCCAGCGCGCAAGAATTAAAATAAATTGAGTAATTTTGCGATGTATTAGGAAACTAATGTTACACAAAATCAAGGAACTACAAAAAAAGAAGAACATGAGAAAAACCATTTTCGCCTTCGCGCTGTTGGCCATGTTAGCAGCATGCAACCAGAGCAGCAAGCCCACACAGCCCGTGGAAACCGAGAGTGAGGCTGCCGTCGCAGAGGAAGCCGCCGACACCATCGACGCTGAGACCAGACAAGAGAACATGCAGGAAGTGCAAGCCTACCTGAAGGAGTGCGGCGTTTTCTACATCGCAACGACCGATGGCGACCAGCCCCGCGTGCGCCCCTTCGGCGTGTCGGAAATCATCAACGGCCAGCTCTACATCATGACTGGCAAGGTGAAGGATGTCTACAAGCAGATGGCTGCCAACGGCAAGTTCGAGATTTGCGCCCTGAAGTCCTCGGGCGCTGAGTGGCTGCGGCTCAGCGGCACTCTGGTCGCAGACGAGACACTGGCGGTCAAGGAGGAATTCCTGGAGCGCAACCCAAGCCTGAAGGCGATGTACAAGGCTGACGATGACAACATGGCCGTTCTCTACGTCACCAAGGCAACCGCCCGCTTCTGCTCGTTCACCGAGGCAGAGAGGAAGGTCAACTTCTAACGGCTGATGCAATTAACCTGCAAGCACTACCGGGAACTCACGGCTGACGAGCTGCACGACATCTATCAGGCGCGTGTGGCGGTGTTTGTCGTCGAGCAGAACTGCCCCTATCAGGAAATAGACGGCAACGACAAGGCTGCCTATCATCTTTGGCTGCACGACGGGGAGGGCATTCAGGCATACCTTCGTGTGCTGCCACCCGGAACGACCTTTGCCGATGCCTCCATCGGCAGGGTCATTGCCATGAAGCGGCGGCAAGGTCTGGCCAGCAGGCTGCTGAGAGAGGGCATCAAGCTGGCAAGAGACAAGTTCTGCGCCGACAGCATCACCATCGAGGCTCAGGTTTACGCCCGCCGGCTCTACGAGAAGGCTGGGTTTGTACAGACATCAGGCGAGTTTCTTGAAGACGGCATCCCGCACATCAAGATGACCCTGCAGACGGCACGGCCGTAGCCCCGCTCGCCCCACCTACCCTTATTTCTTCCAGGCGCCAACCACCTCGCCGATGTACATCGTGTGCAGTCCGGCGGGGAAATGGCTGTACTGCCGCTTAGGCACCTCGCTCTTGAAGTTCTGCGGGTCGAAGGGCGCGGCATACATGATTTTGCACTCTATCACCAGCTCGGCTTCGGTATAGTAAGGCGTTCCGTTCTCCGTGTAGGCCGTGTGCAGCCCTAATGCCTCCGCCTTGTCGCCATCGCGGCCGCTGTATCTTCCCATGTAGTCCAGCACCTTGCTCTGATTCACGCCAAAGGCCATAACCGTGAAATATTCCGCACGGTCCATGAACTCCTTAGTGTAGCGTTTCTCGGCAACATAGACGGTGAGCGCGGTGCGCCCCCACAGCGTACCGATGCCTCCCCACCCGATGGTCATGGCGTTGCTCTTCTCCTTGTCGCCCGCCGCCAGCAGCTCTGCATCGTGAAACCACTGGAAACCATTCTCCGTGAAGTCCTCCCTCACGTTGATTTTCTTAAACCCGTGCTGTTCCTGAGCGGAAACGGCCGCTGCGCCAAACAGCGACATCATCAGCAACAACAGCCCCGCCACCTTGCCTGTCGGCCAAGCTGAAGCCGCAACAAAACTTCTCTTTTTCATCATGTTCAATCTAAAAATTATGTTTGTTAAATCCTTATGCGTTCTGTAAAAACCGCCACAAAATTAAGCATAATTTGCCGAAATCCCTAACAAACGGCAAACTTTTTACCGGGCGAGCCGCCAGCTGGCGGCAAAAAACAAGAAAAAAACTGGCACACTCCCCCAAAATAATTCCCTTTACATCTGCCATATTCAAAATGTTTTTGTATCTTTGTAACCAAACTTTTTAATAAGTTGATATATGAATACACAAAAAGCACCAAAGAGAAGAATCTCTACCAACAGCGAGTTATGGAAGAAATTAACTCAGGGGAAGTACAAGGAAATCATTGAGTTCGCTGCCAAACGCGAGAACGACTTGGATGTTCAAATCAGAGACAACTATCTGAACATCTACTATCGGGGTGGAAACCTGCTAAGGCTTCATCCACGCAGCATGTATTTTGACGAATTTTACTTTCACACAGATGTCAGCCTTGACCGCAAAACCCGCAAGACCTATATCATTGAAGAAGCGAAAAAGGGGAATGCCAGTTGCAAGGAGCTGATAAAGAAATACAAGCAGCAACGTGACGACATGCTGAATATCCTAAAAGAAAAGGGGATGGCCGAATATTGCAAGAAAATGAAAAAAGTAATGAACGCATGGGAAGCAGCGCTCAACACTATACAAATCTCACACGATGAGAAAAATGCCCAGCAGAAAATCTCGATGAACAACCGTGGCGGCACTCCATATACGGTCGTTGACGTAGAATATGCCGTAAGCAGAAATTCCAATTTCTGTTATGAATATGAGGAGAAAAAGGACAAGAAAGTACCAAGATTCGATTTGATAGTAGTAGACACCGAAGGGCAACTATATGTTGTAGAGCTGAAAACAGGACTTGGCTCAATCGGCAGGAAATCAGGCATTGAAGACCACCTCGACAGCTTCAACCATACTATTGGGCGTGACGTGAATAAAGAGTTTCTCGAAGAAATGACTGACATGCTGAAGCAGAAGAAAGACCTGAACTTAATCGACAAGCAGGTCGAAATTGACAAGAGCAAGGCGCCCCAGTTCATTTTTGCTTTCTCAAACAAAGAAGGAGAAGACCAATACCCTGAATTTGTCAAGAAATGCAGAGCTATCGACTATCACGGAAAAATAATATACCTTGACAACA
>JAFLSH010000146.1 GCA_022511055.1 Prevotella sp.
ACCTGTCAGACGTGGGCATGTATGCCAAGACCGACATGGGTGGTGGTTTCCAGGACGACTTTGATGCCAAGCTGACCCCGACCTCTGGTATGGCAGGCGGCGGCGACGGCAACTACATGCAGCGCTTCTGGGATGAAGGCTATAACATGGTGAAGTATGCCAACACCATTCTTAACTACATAGACGATGTGGAAGGCTTGTCGGATGAGATTCGCGATGCCTATAAAGGCCGCGCCTATTTCCACCGTGCCTACGCCTACTACAACCTCGCTTTGCAGTTTGGCGACATACCCCTGGTGACTAAGCTCATTGCTGTTCCCAAGCGTAACTATTCGTCTACGAGCAAGGAGGCCATCTTCAAGATGCTGGTCAACGACCTGGAGTTTGCCGTGGCACACGTGCCTGCACAGAAAGACATGACGTATGTAGGTCAGGTCAACCAGGAAGGTTGCATGCACCTGCTCGTGAAGTGCTATCTGGCTATCGGCGAATATGAGAAGGCTGAGAACATGGCTACCGACCTGATTAACAATCACGGCCTGAAGCTGATGACTGAGAGTTTCGGCGAGTGGCAGCCCTCTGGCAACGAGGAGACATGGAAGGTGACACGCAACGTGGTGTGGGACTTGCACCGCACACCCAACATTGCCCACCCGGACAACAAGGAGACCATCATGATGATTTCCAACTCCAACGACCAGGACTTCGCTACGTACAACGTGATGCGCGCCTGCTTTGCCCACTGGAGCAACAGCGTGATTCGCGACCCGCACGGCTTGGCAGCGCCGGGCAACACCATTGCCCGCAACAATGCGAACTACAACCCGGAGCTTGACTGGGTGCGCGTGGCTGGCCGCGGTATCGCTTTGAACCGCACCTCTTTCTTCTACAACAAGTCAATCTGGTACTATGACGGTGAGACCGACTGGCAAGACCTGCGCCACAACCGCGAGGTGGGTAACTGGATGGAGATGGAAGACTTCAAGTACAACAATCCCAATTCAGACTGCTACGGCCAGAATTTCCAGCTCTATGCTACTGAGGACTATGTAGGCGAAGACGGCACGGTGCTGGTACATGCTGGTGACCTGCTCTGCTCTGACACTATCCGCAGCTGGTATCCCACTCCGCTCTATCAGGTGTATATCCTTGACACACCCAATGAGAACAACATGGGCGCTGACCAGTTCCAGGGTGCTTCTGGCGTGGGCGCCAACGGCGACATGTACTTGTTCCGCCTGGCAGAGACCTATCTGCTTCGCGCTGAGGCCCGCCTCTATCGGAACAATGCCACAGGTGCTGCCGACGACGTGAATGCTGTTCGCCGCCGTGCCAACGCCAAGAAGATGTTCACAACGGTGAACATTGGCGACATTATGGCTGAGCGCGCCCGCGAGCTTTACCTTGAGGAGTTCCGCCAGGCAGAGATGGTGCGCGTGTCTTGGTGTCTTGCCCGCAGTGGCGTGGCCGACGAGTGGGGTAACACCTACGACCTGAACACTTGGGATAAGCAAGAGGGCACTGACCTCAACGGTGGTAGCTACTGGTATCGCCGCTGCACCACCTACAATGTGTTCAACCAGCCTTATGGCAAGGGCTCACAGGGCAGCCAGCAGTTTGAGTACAAGGTGAACAAGCACAACTTGTTCTGGCCGATTCCCAACTCGGCTATTACTGCCAACAACCAGGGTGTGCTGCGCCAGAACTTCGGCTACGACGGCTATTCGGATGACATCAAGATGTTCACCGACTGGCAGGAGGCCGTTGCCGATGAAGATAATGTAAACTAAGTTTTGTTCTTAGGTTAATAGCAATTGTGGTGAAGGGGTTGCCTGTAACGGGGCAACCCCTTTTTTCGGGGAGTTAAGGGTAGATTGTGAGGGGCAGAAAAGGCATTTTTGCCGATTTTTGCCGAAAAAAGCGGCTCAGAAGCAGGTTTGAGGCTCTTTTTCGTGTTTTTTATTTGTGCGTTGGACTTTTTTTGCTACTTTTGCACTGTCAATTTGAAGCTATAACCAATAAAAATACCGTTACTTAATTTTATTAAGTGGAAAACTTGTGTCAATGAAGTGTATTAAACTACTTTCCCCATCCAGGCGGCGGTGCTTTGCGATGGTATTGGCAGTCGGAGGATTGTTCGCTTATCCGATGCCAAGTGTGGCGGACCAGTCTGTTCAGGCCACCCAGAAGGCGGGTGTTGTGAAAGGGCGGGTAGCTGACAAGAGTGGCCAGCCCATTATCGGCGCTACCGTGAAAGTGAAATACGCAACGACGGGTATCGTTACCGATGCCGACGGCCATTTCTCGCTGAACGTTAGTAGCGGCGGCATACTGGTTGTTTCCTACATTGGCTACATTGCCCAGGAGATTCCCTTCAAGCCGGGCCAGACCGTAAACGTGACGTTAGCCGAGGATATCGAGATGCTGCAGGAAGTGGTAGTGGTTGGTTATGGCACGATGCGCAAGAAAGACCTGACGGGCTCGGTTGTGAAAATCGACCCGAGCAAGATTGCCGACCAGAATCCCGGCACCGTGCAAGACCTGCTCCGTGGTACGCCCGGCCTGCACATTGGCTATGACCCCTCTGCAAAGAGCAATGCTTCCATGCTGCTGCGCGGCCAGAACTCACTTTATACTGAGAATGACCACAACTCACCCCTTATCATTCTCGACGGCATGGTGTTCAACGGCGAGCTTTCCGAGATTAATCCCGACGACATTGCGCAGATTGACGTGCTGAAAGATGCCTCTTCTGCCGCTGTCTATGGTGCCAAGGCGGCCAGCGGCGTGATTATTATCAGCACCAAGCGGGGCAAGGCCGCCAAGCCGGTCATTAACGTGAGCGCTAACGTTGCCGCCAACGTGAAGTCGGCCTACCGCGAGGTGTTCAGCGCCGACGAGTACCTGCGTTTCCGTGAGGACTGGTACAAGGCCACCACCTACGGCTACGGTGCCGACGGCAAATGGGGCTATTACAGCACGGCCAGCGGCGTTCCCGCCGGTTACTACGACAACCCCTACCATCTCAGCAAGTATGGCATCACCCAGGACCAGTGGCGCACCATGGGCTCTATCGTTCAGGAGAGTGGCGAGAGTCTTGAGAGCCTCTATGCCCGCCGCATGCTGCTGACCAATGCCGAGAACGTGTACAAGAACTATCTTGCGGGCAACACCTGGGACTGGTATCACTCAGTGTTCCGCACGGGTTTCAACCAGGACTACAATGCCAGCATCTCGGGTGCTACCGACCGCATGAACTACTACGCATCGTTTGGCTACATGGACAACGAGGGTGTCGTGAAGGGCAACGACTACCGCGCCTTCCGCTCCAACTTCAAGCTGAACGCCAGTGTGACCGACTGGCTGGAGGTGGGCATGAACGTGAACTTCCAGGACCGTTCCGACGGCGACATTCAGGTCAGCCTCGGCGGCAACTACTGGGAAGACAACATGACGCGCAACTCTCCGTTTGCCCCTATCACGGAAGACGGCCACTACGTGCAGTACCCGATGAACGGCAGGCAGATGAACGGTGGCTATAACTTCTTCTTTCAGCGCCAGTACATGGACCTTGACAGGGGCTACACCGTGCTGAACACCATCTTCAACGCCAAGCTGACACTGCCCTACGGCATCACCTACGCCTTCAACATCTCTCCGCGCTACCAGTGGTACTACAACCGCTACTTCATGTCGGCAGAGCTGCCCAACAGCACGCCTTCAGACCGCGGTGCGGACCGCAACACGGCTTCGCGCTTCGACTGGTCACTGAACAACACCATTACCTGGGACCAGACCTGCGGCAACCACCATTTCACCCTGACACTGGTGCAGGAGGCCGAGGAAAACCGCTCCTGGAGCGACAACATCTCTGCCCGCCTCATTACGCCTTCCGACGTGCTTGGCTTCCATTACATTACGGGGGCTGACAAGGGCTACAGCTCTTTCTCCAGCAACGACGTACACTCCACGGCAGCCGCCTACCTGGGCCGCCTGTTCTATGGCTACAAGGACCGCTACATGTTCACGGGTACGGTGCGCCGCGACGGCTACTCCGCCTTCGGCTTCAACAATCCCTGGGCTACGTTCTGGTCGGCCGGTGCCAGCTGGGTGTTCTCCGAGGAGCGCTTTGCCGACTGGGAGTGGCTCGACATAGGCAAGCTGCGCGTGTCTTACGGCACCAACGGCAACCGCTCGCTGAGCGACACTTACCTCTCGCTGTTCAACCTTTCCAACCAGGGCTCCATGGTCTACTATGTCAACGGCAGCCCCAGTGTGACCCAGGTCTTGGCCATGTCACGCATCGGCAACCCGAACCTGAAGTGGGAGAAGACCACCGCCTACAACGTAGGTCTCGACTTTGCCGTTCTCGGCCAGCGCCTGAGCGGCAGCATGGAGTGGTATCTCAAGCGTACCCACGATATGATTATGTCTCAGCGCCTGCCTAACTACACGGGCTTCAGCAACATTACCGCCAATCTCGGCGAGGTGCGCAACACCGGCTTCGAACTCACGCTGAATGCTGCCAACATCGACCGCGAGAACTTCAAGTGGAACACCTCTTTGGGCTTCTCTTACAACCGCAACACCATCAGACACCTCTACTACGACTATGACGAGAACGGTGTGGAGCAAGACGACATTACCAACGGCTGGTTTATCGGCAAGCCCATCGGCGAAATCTGGTACTGGGAGACCGACGGCATCTGGCAGGCCGATGAGGCCGAAGAGGCTGCGCGCGTAAACCAGAAGCCCGGCGACCCGAAGGTGGTCAACCACTACACGGCCGACGACAGAATCCTGGAAGACGGCACTCGCATACCCGTTTACAACGACAACGACAAGGTGTTTCTCGGCACGACCAATCCGCCTGTCTACTGGACCCTGCGCAACGACTTCACGTTGTGGAAGAACTTGACGGTCTCGTTCTCCTTCTACTCCTATTTAGGCCACAAGTGCCTGGAGACCAACTATCTGAATCAGGACAACGAAGGCAGCTCGATTACCAACGGCTTCAACGTTTACAGGAAGGAGTACTGGACACCCGACAACCCGACCAACAAGTACGCCCGCCTGGATGCCGTAGGCCCTGTGGGCGCAACGAGTGTAGGCAAGCTCCGCAACCGCGGCTTTGTGCGCCTGGACAACATCTCCATCGGCTACACGTTGCCGAAGGAGTGGACCAGAAGGCTCTCTATCGACAGTGTACACCTGACGGGCAGCATCGGCAACGTATGCACCTTCGACACCTGGGAGTACGGCGACCCCGAGACGGGCGCACTGGGCACCCGCACCTTCAACTTTGGTCTTAACGTAACGCTTTAACTCACGGAAACAACTATGAAGATGAACAAGATATGCAAGGGCGGTGCCGTTGTTGCGCTGGCAGCGGTGCTGACGGGCTGCGGCGACGGCTTTCTCAGGCAAGACCCGCTGTCTTTCTACGAGCCTTCCACGACCTATGTCAACAAGACCGGCATAGAGTCGGCCATAGCCATGTGCGACCAGCACCTGCTGACCTACATAGCCGACGACAACTGGAACGTGATTCCCATGACCTCAAACTATATCATGTCTGACATTGGCCTCTATGCCAAGACCGACATGGGCGGCGGCTTCATGGACGACTTTGACGGCAAGATTACCCCCACCTCTGGCATGGAGACCGGCGGCGACGGCAATGCCATGATGCGCTTCTGGAACGAGGCGTACACGGGCATCAAGCACGCCAACACCGTGCTTTCCTACATCGACCAGGTCGAGGGGCTCGATGCCGAGACCCGCAATGTCTACAGGGGGCGTGCCTACTTCCACCGCGCCTACCGCTACTACAACCTGGTGCTTCAGTTCGGCGACGTGCCCTTGGTCACCAGAATCATCGACGTGCCCAAACAGGACTATAAGTCTACCTCAAAGGAAGCCATCTTCCAGATGCTGGTTTCCGACTTGGAGTTTGCCGTTCAGCACGTGCCGTCTCAGCGGCAGCTCAACACCGTGGGCGTTGTCAACCAGGAGGCTTGCATGCACCTGCTGGCAAAGTGCTACCTGGTGACTGGCGACTACGCCAAGGCCGAGCAGGTCTGCACCGAGCTGATTAGCAGCCACGGCCTGGCGCTGATGACCGCCCCCTTCGGCCAGTTCGTGGCGGGCGAGCAGGCCACATGGCCCGTTACCCGCAACGTGATTTGGGACTTGCACCGCGGCGAGAACGTGTGCGATGCGGCCAACACCGAGCTGATTATGCCCATTCTTAACTTCAGCCCCCAGTGGCGCAAGAACTACAACGCCATGCGCACCGTTTTTGCCCACTGGAGCAACGGCATCATCAGAGACCCGGCAGGCACCGGCCAGGCCACCATGAACTACAGCCGCCTGGCGGCGGGCTACGACGTGAACAACGACTGGGTGCGCGCCATCGGCCGCGGCATCGGCTGCTTCCGCACCTCTCACCACTTCAACAAGACCATCTGGATTGACGAGGAAGGCACGCCCGACTATCAGGACCTGCGCCACAACCGCTCGGTGGGCAACTGGGTGGAGATGGAGGATATCCGCTACAACAAGCTGAACGGCGACGGCACTGCCGCCTCGCCCGACTACTACGGCAAGCCCATGCAGCTCTATGCCACAGAGGATTACGTTGACAAGGAGAGCGGCGAGACCATCGTGCATGCCGGCGACCTGCTTTGCAGCGACACCATCCGCAGCTGGTATCCCATTCAGCTCTGCAACGTTTACATCTTTGATGCCAACAACGAGGCCAACACGGGTGCCGACCAGTTCAACGGCGCGAGCAGCGGCTCTAACGGCAACATGTATCTGTTCCGCCTGGCCGAGACCTACCTCATTCGTGCCGAGGCCCGCTTCTATCAGGGCAAGGCGGCTGAGGCTGCCGACGACGTGAACGCGCTCCGCAAGCGCGCCAACGCCCGCCATCTGTACACCACCGTTACCATCGGCGACATACTTGACGAGCGCGCCCGCGAGCTTTACCTGGAGGAGTGGCGGCAGGCCGAGCTGGTGCGTGTCTCCTGGTGTCTCGCCAAGAGCGGCAGGCCCGACGAGTGGGGCAACACCTATAGCCTCGACAACTGGGATAAGCAGGAGGGCACCGACCTCAGCGGCGGCAGCTACTGGTTTAGGCGGCTGACCACCTATAGCCTTTTCAATCACGGCCCGATTATCTCGAATGACGTGAGCCTGAACTATCAGGTGAACAAGCACAACCTGTTCTGGCCGATTCCCAATTCGGCCATCACCGCCAATATCGCCGCTCCGCTGCGCCAGAACTACGGCTACGATGGCTATTCGGCCGACATTCCGATGTTCACCGACTGGCAGGAGGCCGTGGCCGATGAGGAGAGATAGTTTTTTTGTTTAGGAGTTAAGGGAGGTTTTTTTAGGAGTTAAAGAAGATTTTTTAGGAGTTAAGGGAGTTAGAGAAGTTAAAGGAGTTAAGCCAAATGTTCTGTCCGCCTTTTCCAGACTTCATGGCCTCCGCCCTCCAATCCCTCCCAATCCACCCCCCTACTAAACCTACCATACCTACTCCACCTACTAAACCTACCTCAAAA
>JAFLSH010000147.1 GCA_022511055.1 Prevotella sp.
GAAAGGCCAGAGCTGTTGGGCTTTGGCCTTTCAATTGGAAATAATATACATTTCTTACTAATTATTGACGGAGCCTCCCACAATGTCAAGCAGCTCATTTGTAATGGCCTGCTGTCGACTCTTGTTGTATTGCAAATTCAGTTCGCGCAACAGTTCATCAGCATTGTCGGTAGCAGTTTGCATAGCCACCATGCGGGCAGCATGTTCAGATGCAATACTGTCAAGCAGAGCGGTGTAGAGCATGAGATGCGCTAATTTCGGTATCAGCTGTGAAAGAACGGAGTCCATGTCGGGCTCGACAATAAAATTGTCGTTGAGCGGTGGTACTTCCTTGCCCTCAGCATTCAGCTTAGGCTTTTTCTTGCGATTGCGTTTCAGATACTCCTGGCTCTCCTTGGTTGCGACAATGGAGGTAAGGTCGCGCTCATGGTCACGTTCCAACTCCTCTTCCAAATCTATTGGCAAAAACGTTTTGCGTGTAAGCACCTGTGAACCAGCACTCTTGAAGTGGTGGTATATAAGCTCCACCTTGTCCACCTCGCCATCGGCAAACTTCTGCCCCAGTTCTTTCGCCAAGTCGATACACTGATGTACGTTGGGCTTGTCGACCAACTCGGGCATGGAGACTGCCACACGATAGCCTAACTTTTGAGCCTTCTCTGCCACCTTCCGACCGATGGGGTAGATAGTGACATTATCTTGTCCGATTTCGTTAGCATAGGCTTTTACCGTCTGCTGCATCAGTTTGATAATGTTGGCGTTAAAGCCACCGCAGAGCGACGAGTTGCTGGAATAGACCACCAAAGCGACCCGGCGAACAGGTCTTTCCTGGTCGTAGACGGTCTGAGCCTCGGCTTCGGCCGCCAGGAACGACTTCAGGATGTGTTCAAGCATGGTCTCGTAGGGCAGCATATTCTGAATGGCCACCTGTGCATGGTGTAGCTTCGATGAAGCTACCATCTTCATAGCTGAGGTGATTTTCCGCGTGCTGTTGACCGAGGCTATGCGGCCTTTAATCTCTTTGAGTGACGGCATAGGCTAATCAGGCTTTATACGTTCCGGCAATATCGGCCATGACAGCTTCAATCTTCTGCGTGGTAGCTTCATCAATCTTTCCGCTTCCCAATGTCTCAATGACTTCAGCGCCAGTAGAGCGCAGTTTCTCAAGGAATTGCTCTTGGCACTGGCGTACCTTGTCAATGGGCACATCGCGCATCAGGCCATGCACGCCACAGTAAAGGATGGCAATCTGCTCGCCTACAGGCATGGGGCTGTACTGCGGCTGGATGAGCAACTGATTGTTCTTTCGGCCACGGTCAAGCGTCATTGCCGTTACGGCATCCATATCACTGGAGAACTTGGAGAATGACTCCAGCTCACGATACTGTGCCTGGTCAATCTTCAGCGTACCAGCCACCTTTTTCATAGACTTAATCTGAGCCGATCCGCCTACACGCGACACAGAGATACCAACGTTGATTGCAGGGCGGAAACCCTGATTGAAGAGGTCACTCTCAAGGAATATCTGACCATCGGTGATGGAAATCACGTTTGTTGGGATATAGGCTGACACGTCACCAGCCTGGGTCTCGATGATGGGCAGTGCGGTCAGTGAGCCGCCGCCTTTCACGTGTCCTTTCATACACTCGGGCAGATCGTTCATCTGCTCTGCCACCTCTTGTTGTTCGTTCATCTTGGCCGCACGCTCCAATAGGCGTGAGTGCAGATAGAACACATCGCCAGGATATGCCTCACGGCCAGATGGGCGGCGCAGAATAAGCGACACTTCGCGGTAAGCCACGGCCTGCTTAGACAAGTCATCATAGACAACGAGGGCAGGCAGACCACGGTCACGGAAATACTCGCCTATGGCGGCACCAGCGAAGGGTGCGTAGTACTGCATGGCGGCAGGGTCGGCAGCTGTAGCGGAAACAATAATGGTATAAGGCAGAGCGCCATGCTCCTGTAGTGTGGAGACGAGCGCTGCCACGGTAGAGGCTTTCTGTCCGATAGCCACATAGATGCAATAGACAGGCTTACCCGCTTCGTAGAAACTCTTCTGGTTGATGATGGTGTCAACGGCAATGGCCGTTTTGCCAGTCTGACGGTCGCCAATGATAAGCTCACGCTGACCACGGCCAATGGGAATCATAGAGTCGATAGCCTTGATACCAGTCTGAAGAGGCTCCTTCACAGGCTGACGATAGATGACACCCGGCGCCTTGCGGTCCAGCGGCATCTCGAAGGCTTCCGTGAGGTCGATATCGCCCTTACCGTCAATGGCCTGCCCCAGCGGATTAATGACACGCCCGAGCATGTTGTCGTTTACGCGTATAGAGGCAATGCGCTTGGTGCGCTTTACCACCATGCCCTCCTTGATGCCTGATGTAGCACCCAGAAGCACGCAGCCCACGTTGTCTTCCTCGAGGTTCATCACGATGGCCATGGTGCCGTTCTCAAACTCAAGCAGCTCGTTGGCCTCCGCATTGCGCAGTCCATAGATGCGGGCAACACCATCACTCACCGTGAGTACCGTTCCCACCTCATCGAACTTCTCCGCATTGGATATGCCCTTGAGCTGGTCAATCAGAACTTGGGACACTTCGCTTGGTTTAATTTTATCTGACATATTTGTTTTTACTTTTTAAGTGTGTTAAGAATGCTATTGAGTTTCGACTTCACGCTCGCATCCATGCGATACGTGTCGTATTCGAGTACGAATCCGCCAATAATATCGGGATTCACCTCAGTTTCGAACTCCACAGTTCCATTAGTCTTGCTCTCCACCATCTGCCGCATTTTCTGCTCTGTATCAGGCGAGACGCGCGCAGCGGTAGTAAGCCGCCCACGGATGATGTTTTTCTCTTGACGGTAAAGCGTGACATACGAATTGGCAATGAATTGCATGACATTCTCCCGGTTTTCCTTCAGCACAAACCCGATGAAGGTCTTAGTCAGCCCAGTAGGCTCGCTGCCGACGGCAGTCAGCAGCAATGCCTCCTTCTGGGCTTTCGGGAGCATTGGATTGTCTATCGTAGAGCGTAACTGCGGCACGTCTGCATAGCTCTTTGCAAGCTGCTGCATCTCGGCGTAGACGGCATCTTCGATTTTTGCGTCGGCAGCGCTCTTGAACAGCGCGCGGGCATATCTTACCGATATTAATCCTATATCCATACGTCAATCCTTATTTGTCAGTAGAAACTTCATCCAGCATACGTTCAATCAAATCCATCTGCGCCTTGTCGTCTTTCAGGCTCTGGCGCAACACCTTCTCGGCAATCTCCACACTAAGCGTGGCCACCTGCTTGCGGATGTCGGCTATAGCATTCTTCTTCTCCTGCTCAATGGCGGCTTTCGCCTCATCGAGCAATCGTGTACCTTCCTGCCTTGCCTTGTCCTGAGCTTTCTCTACAATGGCATCGCGTGTCTCGGCGGCCTCTTTCAGTATCTGAGCCTGCTTTTCACGAGCTTCCTGTAAGATGGATTCACCTTCTTTCTGGATATTGGCAAGCCTCTCGTTAGCCTCGTGCGCCTTGCGCAGCGAGTCATCGATGAAAGCCTTCCGCTCGTCAACCATTTTGATGATGACGGGAAAACCGAACTTCCACAGGATGAACAACACCACGAGGAAGACAACGGTCATCCAGAAGAAGAGACCAAAGTCAGGGGTTATTAATGACATACGCCGGAAAGGGGATTACACGAACAATGCGAGAATAGAAATCACCAGTGCCAAGAACGTAGCACCCTCGACAAGAGCGGCAGCCAAAATCATTGAAGACTGGAGTCCGCCCATTTTCTCTGGCTGGCGAGCCATTGCATCCATTGCTGAACCACCAATACGGCCGATGCCAATACCTGCACCGATAACTGCCAAACCACCACCTACAGTAGCACCGAGCTTTGCCAGTGCGTCTGCTGCTAATAATAATGAAATCATAATCCTAAATTTTAAATTATTGTTTTAATTGTTTATTTAATTTCTTTTTGCTTTATAAGCCTTTAATTCTTATGCGTGATGCTCCTTGACATGAGCCATGGAGATGAATACTGCCGAGAGCATGGTGAACACCATGGCCTGGATGTAACATACCAGCACTTCGAGCAGCATCATAAAGATGCTGAGGAAGACACTCACAGGTGTCATGACCGTTCCTAACACGTTGCCCATGACACCGCCCAACGCAAACATGATGAATATGATGCAGGAAAGTGAGATGGCAATGACGTGCCCCGCCAGCATGTTGGCGAAAAGACGAATCATCAGCGCAATCGGCTTGGTAAAGATGCCGAAGAACTCAATGAACGGCATCAGGGGAACGGGAACTTTCAGCCACATTGGCACATCGCCCCAGAATATCTCCTTCCAATAAGCCTTCGTACCCGTAACATTCACGATGAGGAATGTGCAGAGTGCAAGGAACATGGTACAGGTGATGTTGCCAGTGAGATTACCGCCGCCTGGCGGGAATGGCATTACACCCATCAGGTTGCTGATGAAAATGAAAAAGAAGCAGGTAATGAGGTAAGGTGCGTATTTTGGCGCTTCATCACCTAATGACGGCTTTACCATGTCGTTGTAGACCGCCATGACAAGCATGTGTACCAGCCCGACAAAACCCTTGGGTGCGGGGTCATCAACCCGATGCTTCTTGCACCAGCGTGCTGCCGTGAGAATGCAGACCACCAGAAGGATGGCATTGATGAACAACACCATGACCGTTTTCGTAATGGAAATATCAAAGCAGACTGGCTGCAACTCGCCTCCGACCTTCTCGACAATACGGCCTTTCTCATCCTCTGCGCCTTGGATATAGAATCCATCAGGGCCTTCACGCAGCAACTCCGCATCAGGCTCATGCTCAAACTGGGAGGAGCAGTAGACGTGCAAGCCGCTGTTCTGAGAGTAGAATATCATGGGCAATGGGATAATCACGGGATGTCCACCGATGTCGGTAACATGCCATTGATAGGAATCCTGCACATGGCCAAACAATATCTCTTTCAGATTAACGCCACCTTCCTCTTTCTCCGTCTCCTGCGAGAAGACGGGGAGTGAGCAGCATAGCATCAGCGCAAACAGAAATATTGGTCTTAATCGTTTCATTTGTTACTGTTTTTACTTACTTTTGCAAAGAATATGGCATCGAAACCGAGCATCACGACATAGTAGACAATGAACACGGCCGCAAACCATCTTATGGACTCAAGGTCTCTCCTGTTGAAGAAGCACCACACCAACATCACCACTGCCGCTGCAATGAGGCGGAATGCCGAGCTTGCCAGATAGAGCTTAGGAAGCGTTTCCGGCGACTGCCGCGCAATGGCTTTCCACGCCTGTCCGTATGCTACTGAACACAAGAGATGAAAGACTGTCGACACGATGAACGAACTCAGGAGAATCATCTTCCCGGAAACCTGGGCAGCCAAAAGCCCCAAGGCTGTCAGCGTACAGAGAATCCAAAGCGCCCCCTTGTTGTATGACGAGGCTGTCTTGTCGATGTCCATCTTCGCCCATCTTGTCCGTTACGACTCCTTTACCTCAACGCACAGCGAGACCACGTTTTGCTGCACCTCTACGAAACCGCCGAGAATGTCTACGCGTGACTTTCCGTCTTTCGTTCCGTACTCCACAACTCCCTTGTCGAGCGTGGATATGAGCGGTGCATGGTCATTGAGAATCTCAAACTGCCCTTGCGTACCGGGCACGAGAACGCTCTCAACCTCGCCTTCAAACTCTATCTTCTCAGGTGAAACTATCTTTAACTGCAACATATTCTACGCCTTTTCTTGGTTATTAGCCTTGTGCAGCCTCAAGCAGCTTCTTGGCCTTGGCCTTGACATCCTCTATCGTGCCGACGTTGAGGAATGCCTGCTCTGGCAAATCATCTACCTCTCCATCGAGAATGGCATTGAAGCCCTTGATAGTCTCTTCGATAGGCACCATCACGCCGGGAAGACCAGTGAACTGCTCGGCCACGGAGAATGGCTGGCTCAGGTAGCGCTGCACACGGCGGGCGCGGTTGACGGTCAGCTTGTCTTCATCTGAAAGTTCATCCATGCCAAGGATGGCAATGATGTCTTGCAGTTCCGTGTAGCGTTGCAGAATCTCCTTCACGCGCTGTGCGCACTCGTAGTGTTCCTTGCCGACAATCAGCGGGTCAAGGATGCGCGAGGTACTGGCCAGCGGGTCAACGGCAGGATAGATACCTAACTCGGCAATCTTACGGCTAAGCACGGTTGTGGCATCAAGGTGCGTAAACGTGGTGGCAGGTGCAGGGTCGGTCAAGTCATCAGCAGGCACGTAGACTGCCTGTACAGACGTGATTGAGCCCGTTTTTGTTGAGGTAATGCGCTCCTGCATAGTACCCATCTCCGATGCCAGTGTCGGCTGATAACCTACGGCCGACGGCATACGGCCAAGCAGAGCTGACACCTCAGAGCCTGCCTGAGTGAAGCGGAAGATGTTGTCGATGAAGAACAGAATGTCAGCCGCAGCGCCCTCTTTACTGCCTCCATCGCGGAAGCTCTCGGCAACGGTCAGACCAGACAATGCCACGGAAGCACGTGCCCCCGGCGGCTCGTTCATCTGGCCATAGACCAGTGTGGCCTGGCTCTTCTTCAGTTCTTCAGGGTCAACCAGCGAGAGATCCCACTTGCCTTCCTCCATTGCCTCGCGGAACTTCTGGCCGTAGCGGATAACGCCCGACTCAATCATTTCGCGGATGAGGTCATTGCCTTCGCGGGTACGCTCACCCACGCCGGCAAACACCGAAAATCCGTTGTGCCCCTTGGCAATGTTGTTAATCAGCTCCATAATCAGCACCGTTTTTCCTACACCAGCGCCGCCAAAGAGGCCGATTTTACCACCTTTCATATAAGGCTCCAGCAAATCAATCACCTTAATGCCAGTGGCCAGGATTTCTTTCTTTGTGGAGAGTTCCTCAAACGAAGGAGCCTCGCGGTGAATGGGGTAGCTTGCCTGCATGTCAAGCTGTTTCATACCATCGATAGGCTGACCTATTACGTTCAACATTCGACCTTTAATCTGGTCGCCCGCCGGCATTCTGATGGGTGACCCTAAGGGAATAGCCTCAAGTCCGCGGTGCAGACCATCCGTGTTGTCCATAGCCACGCAGCGCACAGTGTCTTCGCCAATGTGCTGTTGCACTTCGACGATGAGGTCACTTCCGTTGCCACGGTCAATCTTCAGGGCATCGTAGATTCTCGGCAGCACTTTTTCCGCTTCTTGCCCCTTTGTGTCGAAAAAGACGTCAATGACGGGGCCGATAATCTGGGAAATGTGTCCAGTAATTTGTGCCATAAACTTGTTAGTATTTAAAAATATATTTGTTTTTAGTCTTGAAAACTGCCTACAAAGTTAGTGATTATTTTCGTAAAAAGAAAATTTTTGGCGAAAAAAAACAGAAAAAACAAGAAAAAAGATAGCTAACCTTGCCTTCGTAAAAAAAATGCGAGAAAATCGTGGGATTTATTTGCGTGTCTTGAATCTTTTTTGT
>JAFLSH010000148.1 GCA_022511055.1 Prevotella sp.
AAATTACTCCGTGAGTTTTGAAAATTACTCCGTGAGTTTCGGGCAAAAGTCATGGAGTTTTTGGCAATAGTCACGGCGTTTTTTACCCGAAAAAGGGTGATTATCCGTTCATTGACATCAGGAACTCCTCGTTGTTCCGACTCTGGAGCAGACGGTCGCGGATGGTGTTCATGGCCTCCAGCGGATTCATGTCGGCGATGAACTTGCGGACTATCCACATGCGGTTGAGCGTCATGCCGTCTTGCAGCAGGTCGTCGCGGCGCGTGCTGGACTGCACCAGGTCGATGGCGGGGAATATGCGCTTGTTGGAGAGTGCGCGGTTGAGCTGGATTTCCGAGTTACCTGTTCCCTTGAACTCCTCGAATATCACTTCATCCATCTTCGAGCCGGTGTCGACCAGTGCCGTGGCAATGATGGTGAGCGAGCCGCCGCCCTCGATGTTACGTGCCGCACCGAAGAAGCGCTTGGGCTTTTGCAGGGCATTGGCATCGACACCGCCCGTCAGCACCTTGCCGCTGGCCGGGGCTACGGTGTTGTAGGCGCGCGCCAGGCGGGTGATGGAGTCGAGGAAGATGACCACGTCGTGGCCGCACTCAACCATGCGCTTGGCCTTCTCAAGCACAATGCCTGCAATCTTCACGTGGCGCTCGGCCGGCTCGTCGAAGGTCGAGGCAATGACCTCGGCGTTTACCGTGCGGGCCATGTCGGTGACCTCCTCGGGGCGCTCGTCGATGAGCAGCATCATGATATAAGCCTCGGGGTGGTTGGCGGCAATGGCGTTGGCTATGTCCTTCATCAGAATGGTCTTACCCGTCTTGGGCTGTGCCACAATGAGTGCGCGCTGCCCCTTGCCGATGGGCGAGAAGAGGTCGACCACGCGAACTGAGGGGTTGGTGGTCTGCCTGTCGCCGCAGAGGGTGAACTTCTGGTCGGGGAAGAGCGGCGTGAGGTGTTCGAAAGACACGCGGTCGCGCACCTCGGCCGGGTTGCGGCCGTTGATGGTGGTGACTGTCGAGAGGGCGAAGTATTTCTCGTTCTCGTGGGGCGGGCGCACGGTGCATTCCACCACGTCGCCCGTCTTCAGCCCCCACTTCTTTATCTGCTGGGGCGACACGTAGATGTCGTCGGGCGAGGAGAGGTAGTTGTAGTCGCTGGAGCGCAGGAAGCCATAGCCGTCTTGCAGCAGCTCCAGCACACCGTTGCCGGTAATCAGGTCCTGGAAATTGTACTTCTCGCCCTGGTCGGCGGCATCGCTGCGCACCGGGGCGGCCGGCTGCGGCTCTGGCTGCTGGGCCACGGGGCGGTCGAAGATGTCGAGTGTGGGTGTTGCGTTGTGGTCCTCAATGGGCAGGTCGCGCACAATGATGAAGTCGGTGCCGTCGGCGGGGTCGCCCTCCCAGACCCCGTCGGGATTGGGCTGTGCGCTGGCTTCTTCTTGTGCGTTGTGCTGTGCCATCTTGGCCTGCAGCTGTTCGAGCTGTTCCTTGTCGGCCTCTGTCTCAGCATCGCCGGCAGGCTCCGCGTCAGCCACGGCCTCTGGCACTGCCGGTGCTTCTGGCTCGGCCGGTGCGGCGGCAGTGGGCTCTGCGGGCATTTCCGGCTGTGGCTCGCTGTCTTCGGCCTTGGCCTCGGCGGCAGCCTGTGCAGCCAGTTCGGCCTTCGACTTGCGCCCGCGCTTCTTGGGGGCGGGGGGTGTCAGCAGTGCGTTCTCATCGGCCGGCTCGTCAGCCGGTGTCTCGGCCGCTGCTTCGGCGGGCTGAGCCGCAGGGGCATCGCTGAACAGTGAGGGGGCTTCGACTTTCTTGCCGCCGCGCCCCTTGGGGTCGGTGTTCTCGCCTTCCTTGTTCTTTGCTGTGTAAACCCGGTCGGTATCTTTTTTCGCAATGCGTGTCCTCTTGCGCTTTGGCAGGTCGCCGGCGGCAGAGCGCTCGGCAGCCTTGTCGAGTATGGCATAGACCACGGTCTCCAGTGAGTCGTTCTGAGAGACAGCCACGCCCAATTCGTGAGCAATGCTCATGAGTTGGGTAGAATCCATAGATTCAAGTTCTTCTTTTGTGTACATAGAATGCTGTTAGCTTAATAAAATGAGCTTGAAAATGCTTTTAAATTAATTTTTGGAATAAAAACGTTTCACGGATGGAAACGCTGATTCTTGAAATCGAGTGCAAAGGTAATCATTATTTCTGAAACTGCCAAATATTTCCGTTCCTTTCTCGCTGCATTTGCCATTTTTATTGCTGTTTTTCGGGGCGAAGGGTCAAAATGTCAGAAAAAATATGTAACTTTGCAGCAGATTAACGGATTTTTGAACAATGGAAATCAAGAACGCAGACTATGTCATCAGCTCGGCACGGGTCGACCAGTGTCCGAAAGACACCAAACCCGAATACGCCTTCATCGGGCGCTCGAATGTGGGCAAGTCGAGCCTGATAAACATGCTGACACGGCGGAAGAAGCTGGCAAAGACCTCGTCGATGCCGGGCAAAACGGTACTCATCAACCACTTCATCATAGACAAGGCGTGGTATCTGGTCGACCTGCCGGGCTACGGCTTTGCCAAGCGCTCAAAAAAGGAGATAGGCAAGCTGGAGCAGATGATAAGGAGCTACATCTTGCAGCGCGAGCAGCTGGTCAACGTCTTTGTGCTGATAGACATCAGGCACGAAGCGCAGAAGATAGACCTGGAGTTCATCAACTGGCTCGGGGTGTCGTCAGTGCCATTCGCCCTTGTGTTCACCAAGGCCGACAAGCTGTCGCAGTCCAAGGCGGCGCAGATGGTGGAAGCCTACAAGCGGGTGCTGGCAGAGACATGGGAAGAGCTGCCGCCGCTCTTTGTGTCCTCGGCCGAGACCCAGCAGGGTAGGGAAGAGGTGCTTGACTACATTGACAGCATCAACAAGTCACTCACCAACAAGTAAGCATGGCCAAAGACACTCCTTTCTTAGATGTGCAAGGGCTTACGAAGTCGTTTGGCTCGCTGCTGCTGTTTGAAGACATCTCGTTCTCAATAGCAGAGGGGCAGCGGGTGGGGCTGATAGCCAAGAACGGAACGGGCAAGTCAACGCTGCTGTCCATACTGACCGGGCGCGAAGGCTATGACCGGGGCGAGATTGTCTACCGGCGCGACCTGCGCGTGGGATTGCTGGACCAGAGTCCGCGCTTCGACCCGGCCGAGAGTGTGCTTGATGCCTGCTTCAACCATCAGGGCGACCCTGATAAGGTGTTAAAGGCCAAACAGATACTGACAAAACTGAAAATAAAAGATTTAACGCAGCCCATGGGGCAGCTCAGTGGCGGGCAGCAGAAGCGAGTGGCGCTGGCCAATGTGCTGATAACGGAGCCAGACCTGCTGATATTAGATGAGCCAACCAACCATCTCGACCTGGAGATGATAGAATGGCTGGAAGGATTCCTGTCGCGGGGCAACAAGACGCTGCTCATGGTGACCCATGACCGTTTCTTCCTCGACCGTGTCTGCTCCGTCATCCTCGAGTTAGATGACCAGACCATCTACACCTATCGGGGCAACTACTCCTATTACTTAGAGAAACGGCAGGAGCGCATCAACAACAAGCGGGCCGAGATTATGCGCGCCAACAACCTCTATCGCACGGAGCTGGAATGGATGCGGCGCATGCCCCAGGCGCGCGGCCACAAGGCGAAATACAGGGAAGATGCCTTCTACGAGCTGGAGCGCGTGGCCAAGCAGCGGCTGGAAGAGCGGCAGCTCAGGCTGAAAGCATCAAACGTCTACATAGGCAGCAAAATCTTTGAGTGCCAGTACGTGTCGAAGCGGTTTGGCGAACTGACCATACTGAACGATTTCTACTATAACTTCTCGCGCTATGAGAAGATGGGCATCGTGGGCAACAACGGCGCGGGCAAGTCTACGTTCATCAAGCTGCTGTTGGGGCTTGAGCCTCTGGACTCCGGGCGGTTTGACATCGGCGAGACCGTGCGCTTCGGCTATTTCTCGCAAGAGGGCTTGCAGTTCGATGAGCAGACCAAGGTGATAGACGTGGTGCGGGGCATAGCCGACTACATAGACATGGGCGGC
Organism: Prevotella sp.; assembly: GCA_022511055.1. Classification (GTDB taxonomy): domain Bacteria; phylum Bacteroidota; class Bacteroidia; order Bacteroidales; family Bacteroidaceae; genus Prevotella. Next base: position 4,058 of record JAFLSH010000148.1, read on the forward strand.
GGGCGGCACTTCACCGCCTCGCAGCTGCTGCAATATTTCCTGTTCACGCCCGAGCAGCAGCACAACTACGTCTACAAGCTGTCGGGCGGTGAGCGGCGCAAGCTCTACCTGTGTACCGTTCTGATGAGAAACCCGAACTTCCTGGTATTAGATGAGCCGACCAATGACCTGGATATTGTCACGCTGCAGATTCTGGAAGAGTATCTTCAGGATTTCCCGGGCTGTGTCATCGTGGTCAGCCATGACCGTTATTTCACAGACAAGGTGGTAGACCATCTGCTGGTGTTCCAGGGCGATGGCGTAATCAAGGATTTCCCCGGCAACTACACGCAATACAGGCAGTGGATGCAGCTGGCCAGCGCAGAAGCCAAGAGTGCAGGCCGGCAGACAGCCGCAGACGGCAAGGGAAAGGAGAGAAAGCCGGAAAAAACCGAGAGACAGGCGGAGCGGCCGCGGCGGCTGACCTACAAGGAGCGCATAGAGATGCAAGAGATAGAGAAAGCCATCGAAGCCAAGGAGGCCGAGCAGCGGCAGCTGGAAGAAGAGCTGTGCAGCGGCACCCTCGCGGTGGAAGCGCTGACAGCGAAGTCGAAGAGACTGTCGGAACTGAAAGAGGAACTTGACGAAATATCCATGCGATGGCTGGAACTTTCTGAAATAGGACAATAAAAACAAGAGATATGGAACAGCAATATCCCTCAAAACTGCTGGAGTGTGCGGTGGCAGAGCTGTCGACACTGCCGGGCGTAGGCCGCAAGACCGCCTTGCGGCTGGCGCTGCACCTGCTCAGGCAAGAAGATGCCGAGGTGGAGCGGCTGGCAGCGGCGCTGGTGACCATGAAACACGAAGTGAAACACTGCCAAGTGTGCCATAACATCAGCGACACAGATGTGTGCCCTATATGCGGCAACTCGCGGCGCGACAGCCAGACGGTCTGCGTGGTGGAGAACATACGCGATGTGATGGCTATTGAGAACACCCAGCAGTACAACGGGCTGTACCACGTCTTGGGCGGCCTTATCTCGCCCATAGACGGCATAGCCCCCAGTGACCTTGAGATTGACTCGCTGGTGAAGCGGGTAGGCGAGGGCCATATCAGCGAAGTGATACTGGCACTCAGCCCGACCATGGAGGGAGACACCACGAATTTCTACATATTCAGGAAGCTGGCATCGTGCCAAGAGGTGAAGATAACTGTCATAGCACGGGGTGTCAGCGTGGGCGATGAGCTGGAGTATGCTGATGAGGTAACGTTGGGGCGTTCCATTCTGAACAGAACTTTATTTGAAGGAAAATGAAAAAGGTACATCAATTTCTGCAATGCCTGTTCTGGGGAGTGATTGGGGTGGCTGCGCTGATAGTGGTCGCTTTTGAAACGGAACTGGCAGAGGCGGGCTTCGCCAACGGTGACAGTGTGCAGGCGGAGTTTCTGCTGACAATGACTATGGAACTGCTGACCGTAGGGCTTATACCGCTGGCGCTCTGGATGTTTAAGAGCAAAAAGGTAAAGGAAGACTTGAACAGCGGAAAGTGGGTGGCGCTGCGGAAATGGGCGGGCCTGCGGCTCCTGATTATTGGTCTGCTGATTGTGGTCAATACGCTGCTGTATTATGTGTACCTCAATGCGTCTTTCGGCTATATGGCTATCATCGCCCTGATTTGCCTGCCGTTTGTATATCCCAGCCTGAATCGGTGTAAAGCTGAAGTCGAAGAAACATGAAGGAGCTGTCGGTCGTTATCGTTAACTATAATGTCAAGTATTACCTTGAGCAGTGCCTTGACAGTGTTCGCCGTGCCATGGAAGGCATCAACGGCGAAGTGTTTGTGGTTGACAACCACTCGCATGATGGGTCGGTGGAGTATCTTCGCGAGAGATTCCCGGAAGTGGTTTTCATTGAAAGCAATCATAATCTCGGCTTTTCACGTGCCAATAATATAGCTATCAGGCAGAGCGAGGGGAGATATGTGCTGCTGCTCAATCCAGACACGTTTGTGGGTGAGCATGTCTTCAAGGAAGCGCTGAAGTTTCTTGACACACATCCGAAGGCGGGTGGGGTAGGGGTGCGAATGCACAACGCAGATGGCACACTGGCCCCGGAGTCGCGGCGCGCGCTGCCCACACCTCTCGTGTCTTTCAAGAAGATGCTGGGATTTTCAAGGCAATACTACATGAGCCACCTGTCGTGGAATGAGCCTGCGCAGATAGAAGTCATCAGCGGTGCGTTTTTCATGATAAGGCGTGAAGCCATCGACAAGATTGGGCTGCTCGATGAAACGTTCTTCATGTATGGCGAGGATATTGACCTGAGCTACAGGCTGTTGCTGGGCGGCTACGAGAACTGGTTTCTGCCCTTGGATATACTGCACTACAAAGGGGAGTCCACGGAGAAGTCTTCGTACAGGTATGTGCATGTCTTCTATCAGGCCATGCTCATCTTTTTCCGCAAGCATTACGGGCATCTCTCGTGGTTGGTAACGTTGCCGATTCACCTGGCCATCTATTTCCGCGCAGCCATGGCGCTGGCGCATATCCAATGCACTAATATTCGGCGGTTCTTAGGCTTGAAAAGGCCATACGAGCAGCAGCCCTGTTTCAGTTTCCACAGTACGGAGGAGAATAGGGTGGAGCTGCGGAAGCTGATTCGCCGCAAAGGGCTGACAGAGGGCGAGGAAAAACCGTGCCTGCACGTCTTTGACACTTCGGCCTACACCTATGCCGATATTATTGGCAAAATGGAGAGCATCGGTGCGCCAGACTCGCAGCTATGCACCTATAACCCTGCATCACGCATACTGATAACCCCAAAAGACATCCTGAAATGAGAACAGTAACATTGCGCGCCATAGAGCCAGAAGACCTTGAGGTCTTGTATCAGATAGAAAACGACTCGCAAGAGTGGGCACTGGGGTGTTCAAACGTGCCTTATTCGCGCTATGTGCTGCACGAGTACATTGCCAACCAGTCATGCGACATCTATGCCGACAAGCAAGTGCGGCTGATGGTGGTAAATGAAGACAAGGTGCCTGTGGGCATCGTTGACTTGGTCAACTTTGACCCGAAAAACAGGCGGGCGGAGTTAGGCATGATTATCATGAGGCAGTACCGCCACCAGGGATATGGGAAATTGGCACTCAACGAAATATGCCGCTATGCGCTCACCACGCTTCACCTGAAACAGATATATCTCTATGTAGACACCAATAACATGGAATGCGTGAATTTGTTTGAAAATCACTGTAACTTAATGCCTGTCAGACTGAAAGACTGGCTTTATGATGGCAGAGAATACCAAGATGCCCTTCTATTCCAAATTATTTTGTAAAAAAACGGCAAAAAAGTTTGGGCGTTTCAGAAAATATTACTACCTTTGCACCCGCAAACGACAAAGTGTGATATTTTGGTGCGTTAGTTCAGTAGGTTAGAATGCCTGCCTGTCACGCAGGAGGTCACGAG
>JAFLSH010000149.1 GCA_022511055.1 Prevotella sp.
TGTCTTTGTCAGGAATCTGCCGCCGCAGAGCAGTGCCAGCCGCAGATAGCCTCACCCAGACAAGCCCGGCTAAACCAGCACCTGGCTTACCTTATCGGCATATAGCCGCCCTACGGGCAATTCCACATAAGGCGGCAATAAAACACTGTGCTTGCTAAAGCTCAGAATCTTATTTTTTGCCACCACATACGAGCGATGGATACGCACGAAGTCATCTGTCGGCAACAGTTCGACAATGCTCTTCAGACTCATGCGCGACACTGTACACACACCCGCCTCACGGTATATCTTCACGTAGTTCTCCATCGCCTCGATGTAAATAATCTCTGCCACGGGTATCAGCACATTGGCATACTCTCGTTTTACCACAATGCTCCGTGTCTGCTCTTTGCTCTTGAGGAACTCCGCTTTCTGCATGGCCCGGCTCACGGCCTTGCAGAAACGGTCGTATGAGAAGGGCTTATGCAGAAAGTCGGCAGCATCTAAGTTAAACCCGTCTACGGCATACCCCGTATAGGCTGTTGTAAAGATGAAACTACATGTCTGTGGCAACTGGCGCGCTATTTGCAAGCCATTCACCTCAGCCATCTCTATGTCCAGAAACACAATCTCTGGCTTTGAGCGGCGAATCTCGCTCAGCCCGGCCTGAGGCTCGCTGAACGTGCGCAGTTCCAGACCGCCGTGGCGCTGACAGAACTGCTCGATGATAGACAGAGCTATCGGCTCATCATCAATAGCTATGCAATTAGTCATTTTCATTGTAGCTGTATGGTCATTATTACTTTGAACTTGCCTGCTTCTTCTGTCGTACTGAGCGTGAAACGCTGCGGGTAGAGCAACTCCAGACGCAGGCGACAGTTCTCTATCCCCACAAATGTGCGGCCATTGCCGCGCACCCGCATGACATCATTTACCGACTCGAAGCGCAGCAGGCCGTTGCAGAGCGACACGCGGATGGCTATCTCGCAGTCATGCTGGGGCGAAGTGCCAAACTTAAAGGCATTCTCGACGAAAGTAATCAATATCATTGGCGGTATCTGCACCGTACCATCATCTATGCTGCTTTCCCATACTACCTTTGTGTGGTGATTCAGCCGCAGCGACTGCAAGTCTATGTACGCCGAGATATAGCCAACCTCTTCGCTGATGCTGATAGTATCGTCTGTGGCATGGCTGTACATATATTGCAGAATGCCCGTAAACTTTGCAAAAGCCTGCTCGGCACGGTCAGACTTGCTGATGACAAGCCCGTAGATGGAATTGAGCGTATTGAAAAGGAAATGCGGGTTAATCTGCGTTTTGTAGAGTGCCAGCTCCGCCTTCTGCTTCTCGGTCTCCATATCCTTGCGCAGCAGTATCTGCCGGAACAGTTCGAGCATCAGCTCAATGGAGAGGCCGAAGCCTACCACCACCAGCGTGAGCAGCCACACGGCCTGTACGCGCTGCTGTATTCGCGACTCAAGTGGCAGATACTTGGGTGGACTTTCGAAAGGAAAGTGAGACAACAGCCAAGCCAACCCCATCACCACGGCGGCGAAACAGACAATGGAACCATAGCGCCGTGCGATGATAAGTGCGGGAATATGTATGCGACGAATGGCATAGTACAGGGCATAGAGATAGGTGACCATTGTTGTCGCAAAGATTGGATGGCGGACAATCCACTTGTCAACAGGCAACAGCATGATGATAAGCGGCAAAATGACTACGCAGAACAGCAGGTCGACAAATACGGTAGTTCGCTTTTGATTCATTGGCTGCAAAGATAGGCATTATGACTGAGAAATTAACTGTTTGGCATGTTAAATTTTGTTCCCGCCGCCGTTGGTCATTACTTTCTGTCTGTTCACACTCACATGCTTGCGCCATCCGCCGCTTTTTCATACCTTTGCGCCCTCAATAGGTAAAGAATGGATAAGCATATGAAGAAACTATTTCCCGTTTTGCTCATGGTTTCCCTGTTGTGGGCGGGCATTGCCCGTGCGGCCGACAACACGGAACTGCCCGAGGGAGGAGTCACGGGACTTGTGATAGATGCAACAGGCGACCCCATTGTCGGCGCGGTCATTGCGGTGGTACAGCATTCCTCAGTAGCAACGACTACTGATGCTAATGGCCGCTTCACCTTGCAAGGACTGCCTGACGATGCCGTGCTGCACATCTCATGCCTGGGTTATGCCTCACGCGACATACCCCTTTCCGCTGGAAGAAAGGACTATACCATTGTGCTGCAAATGGACACCGCAGTGCTTGACGAGCTGGTGGTGGTAGGCTATGCCACCCAGCGCAAGGCCGACCTGACCGGCTCAGTGTCATCAGTAAAGACCAGCGCCTTGCGCGACCGCCCCGTGACCAACGTTGCCAATGCCCTGGCCGGCCTGGCATCTGGCCTGACCGTTACAAACAGCGGCGGCAACGTGCCGGGCTACGAATCACAGACCATTCGGGTGAGAGGCCAGGGCACTCTGAACGATGCGGCTCCGCTGGTGGTGGTCGACGGCATGATTGGTGTAGCTATCAGCGACATTAATCCACAGGACATTGAGAACATCTCGATACTGAAAGATGCCGCCTCGGCAGCCATCTACGGCTCGCGGGCAGCCAACGGCGTGGTACTTATCACAACCAAGAAAGGCCGCCGCAACTCGACACGCATCACCTACAACGGCAATGTCTCGTTTGAGACCGTGGCCAAGCGGCTCAATCTGGTGACGGACTACGCCGACTTCATGGAGATACAGAATGCCGCCCTTGTGGTCAATGGCCAGGCTCCCCGCTTCTCGCAGGGCAAGATAGACGAATGGCGCAGCGACGGCGGCCAGCACCCGACCGTCTACCCGAACACAGACTGGCAAGACCACATCTACCGCAATCCCTCTGTCGTTCAGAATCACACACTCTCCGTTTTGGGCGGCATGAGTTCGGTGCGCTACAATCTCTCGGCAGGCTATATCAACAATCCGGGCATTGTCTACAACACGGAGTACGAGCGTTTCCAGGTGCGCGCCAATGTCGATGTCGATGTGCGCCCGTGGCTGACGGTTGGCATGAATCTGTTCGGCTATCTGGACACGAACAATCCTTCGGCCGAGAATGCCGCTGCGGGCGGCGACGTGATATGGGGCTCAGGCGCATTCAACACCGTTCCCGGCATGACACTCTACGACCCTGAGACCGGGCTTTACGGTGGTGTGCAGAATCCTGAGGAGGAAAATGTCAGCAACTTCAATCCCTACCGCCGGCAGTGGTTTTACAAGAGCGAGTTCCCTGTGCGCACACGGCGCACCGTGGCCAAGGGCTATGCCCGCGTAACCCCTGTCAAGGGGCTGACAGTAGAGGGCTCATTTGCCTACAACTACTGGGACCGTAATCGCGAGGAACACCTGACCGACCGCAACCTCTATCGCTTTACGCCCGACGGGCCGGTGCTGCTGCGCGATGGCACCGTGCGCACATACATCAGGCGATACGGCTATCACAACACGTTCCGCACCTCTGACATAACGGCGCGCTACGACCTCAGGCTCTCCAAGCTGGAAGCCTCTGTGATGGCGGGAGCCAGTCAGGAGTACAACAAATACGAGAACGACTTCTTCATGAAGTACGACCTGATTGACGAGTCACTGACTTCGCTCGATGCCGCTACCACCAACGGAACGGTGAGCGGCAACTACACGGAGTGGGCCATGCGTTCCTATTTCGGCCGCATCAACCTGAACTGGGATGACAAGTATCTGCTGGAAGCCAACCTGCGCGCCGACGGCTCTTCGCGCTTCGCCCCCTCAGAGCGGTGGGGCTATTTCCCCTCGGTGTCGGCCGGCTGGCGCATCTCCGAGGAGCCCTTCCTGAAGCCTGCGCGCAAATGGCTCAGCCAGCTGAAGCTGCGCGCCTCGTATGGCTCGCTGGGCAACAACTCCACGACGACGTACTACATGTACCAGTCGCTCTACGCCTCGGCCAATGCCGTGCTGAACGGCACCGTGGCCGGCGGCTTCGCCCAGACCGTATTGTCTAACCCGGCACTGACATGGGAGCGCACGGCCATGGTGGACATGGGCTTCGACTATGGTCTCTTCGACAACCGCCTGCACGGCTCATTCGACTGGTACACGAAGAACACCGAGGGCATTCTCATCTCACTGCCCGCCCCGCTGGAGCATGGCACGAGTACGGTGCCCAACCAGAATGCGGGCAAAGTCATGAATCGCGGCATAGAGTTTGATGTCAACTGGAACGACCACATTGGCAAAGTCACTTACACCGTGGGTTTCAACATGAGCTATGTGCGCAATCGCGTAACGCGCTTCCAGGGCGATGTGTCATCTGTCAACGGTGTCTATAAGATTCAGGAGGGGCGCCCCATCAACCAGCTGTATGTGCTAACGGTCGACCGCATTGTGCGCGACCAGGCCGACCTTGACTACGTGCAGTCGCTGGTTGCCCGGAATCCCGACTATTTTGCCACCTACCAGCGCCCCGAACTGGGCGATTTCCTCTACGCCGATGCCAATGGCGACGGCAAGCTCGATGCCGACGACCGCGTGGAGATAGGCCACGGCAACCTGCCAGCCCTTACCTATGGCATGACCCTCGGGCTGAACTGGCGGGGCTTCGACTTCAGCGTGCTGCTTCAGGGCGTTGGCGACTACCAGGTCTATTACAACAACCAGGCGTTCCGCTTCGTGACCGTGATGGGGCAGTCACTCAACAAGGACATTACCGACAATGCGTGGACACCCGAAAACCCATACGACTCGAAATACCCGATTCTGCGCAGCAATGCCAACGGCAAGAACAACATTGCCAGCGATGCCTTCGTTCACAATGCCGCCTACCTGCGGTGCAAGAATATCCAGCTGGGCTACACCGTGCCACGGCACATCACCCGTAAGTTTGCCGTGGAGCGGCTGAAGGTCTACGCGAGCATCGACAACCTGTTTACCCTCACCAGCTTCCCGGGGCTCGACCCCGAGATAGGCGCTACCGTGGGCTATCCCTCACTGCGCCAGCATTCGGTGGGTATTGACCTGTCATTCTGACCACAAAAACTTTTATATATATATGATGATGAGCAAGAAAATGACACATTTTGCCGCCGGTCTTCTGTTACTGTGCAGCAGTTGTGAAAGTCTTGACTACGTGCCCGCCGACCAACTGTCGGGGGGCACTTTCTGGCAGACCGAGGAGCATGCCCGGCAGGCTGCCGTAGGTCTTTACAGCGCCGTGCGCCAGCCGTGGTGCTTCGGGCTGGAGTTCACGTTTGACATGTGTACCGACCTGGCCGACGGCACAATGCCCTGGGCCGATGTGTCGCGCGGCACTTCGTTTGCCTCTAACAGCGGCGGCGTGCAAAACCACTGGCAGTACCTCTACGAGCTGGTACACCGCTCGAACACCGTTATCCGCAACGCAGCCACAATGCCGATAAGCCAGACCACCATTGACCAGGTGACGGGCGAGGCCAAGTTCCTGCGCGCCATGGCCTATTTCCGTATGCTCAACTGCTGGGGCGGCGTACCCTATTACGATGAGACGTGCGACATCAACGAGCAGTTTGCCACGCTCGATGCGCCGCGCAGCACAGCCGACGACATTCGCCGCCACATCATAGACGACCTGACCGAAGCCATCGCCAAGCTGCCCGTGCAGTGGCCATCCGAGGACTACGGCCGCGCCACGAAGGGGGCAGCATACGCCCTGCGCGGAAAGGTCTACCTCTTCAATCGGGAATGGGAGAAAGCGGCAGCCGACTTCGAGGAGATTGTCTATGACAAAGGCAACCAATACGGCTATGCCCTGCACCCGAACTATGAGGAGCTGTTCCGCCTCTATAACGGCAGGCGCAGCAGCGAGATGATTTTCTCCATACAGTCTATCGACGGCAACACGGCCGGCTATGCGCTGGACATTGTCTCCTACTTCGGCAACAAGTCGACCATGCGGCTGATAGCCAGCAACAGCATTGTACCCTCGACCACACTGGCCGATATGTACGAGAATCTCGACGGCTCACGGTTTGACTGGGATGATGTCTTTCCCGGTTTCAACGATGGCGACTCGCAGTTCCGCCGCCGGCTGATGTGTGTGGCCATCAATCAGGAGAGTACGGCCATTACCGACCTGCTGGAGTGCGACACCACCCGCGTGATGGATGCCTACCGGCTGCGCGACCCGCGCCTTGCGTGGAATATCATTACACCCTATTCGCACTACCTGGGCACAGATGCCGGCTCGGCGCCGATGGACAAGCAGTTTGTGCTGGCCGATGCCTCGAAAGGAGGCGCCCCGATGGAGGCTGCCGCATTCATCCGCAACTCAGAGGGCTGGAACTCCTACTTCTGGCGCAAGTGGATTCCCACGGGCAATCTCGATGGCTACTGGGGCGAGTACAACCGCACCCCCTATGAGTTTCCGCTCATACGGCTGGGCGATGTGCTGCTGATGCTGGCCGAAGCCTACAACGAGAGCGGCGAGACAGACAAGGCCGTGGCAGAGCTGAACAAGATTCGGGCTCGCGTGGGGATGCCCCTGCTCAACTCGGGTGCCGAGTGGCTCGCTGTCAGCACCCGGGAGGACATGGCACAGCGCATTCGCAACGAGCGCGCCTACGAGCTGGCGGGCGAAGGGCAGCGCTATTGGGACCTGCGCCGGTGGGGAATGCTTGAGTCAACGGTCAGGAACGCCACCGACATCTTCGGCGACCTCATGTACCAGCGTGCCTACCAGCCGCGCCACGAGACGTGGCCCATTCCGTTAGTGGAAATGGAGCGTAACCGCAACCTCGAGCAGAATCCCGGCTGGTAAGCAGCAGCCGCGACCATCAGCGACAGAAATGACTTTGGCGACTATGTACACAATATGCCCCACAGACTCAATTATATCAAAATAAGTAAGTTAGTTGCAATACTGTCTGTCTTGAGTTCCCAAAATAGCAAATTGCCATCTAAACAAGCACATTTGGGGGATTGGGCTAACGGTATGTAGTTGCCATTTCTTTTCATCATTCATTCCCTCACGTGCGCGTACAGGCGCGTGCGCGCGTTAGTAGTAGGCAGAAAATTTTCTCGGCTGCACCCCCGACACCCACTGGCATGAGACGATATCACGCAAGATATGATTATCCGTACTTCGGAGAAATCAGATGGTAGCAGTGACACGGAAATCATCGAGAATATCCGTGAAAACTCCATCGGTTATGTGAAAGCATTGGAGCAACTGACGAACTTTACCCGTAAGGATGGGCTGCAGGTGTTCATCTTCATTACACCGTTGTCGGGCAAAACTCCCTAAAAAACATCCAAGGGGAAGATTCTAATAAACCTTCCCCTTGCTTAAATGCTATAATGTATCTATTTCTTCTCTGGTTAAACCTGTGATTTTGCAAATCTCATTGATATCGTAACCTCTTGATTTCATGCGCTGTGCAGTTTGTACGAGGCTTTTATGGACAGCCGTTTCAA
>JAFLSH010000015.1 GCA_022511055.1 Prevotella sp.
AGACCAAGTGGAAACAGGAAGCCTCGCTCCGCGAGCTGCTGAAATTCCTTGCTGCATAGCGGCCATTATGCGCAGCTCTTCTCGGAAATAGAGGGAGTATTATAATCCCCCCTCAGCGTTTCTGCTGAAAAAACGATTGCATCAGTTGTCGGCACTCCGCTTCAAGAATGCCGCTCGTTACGTTGGCCTTGGGGTGCAGGGCGCGAGGGGCGAAGAGCTGATAGCCGCGCTTTGGGTCGGCACAGCCGTAGACAATACGGGGCACTTGCGCCCAGCCCAGGGCGCCGGCACACATGGCGCATGGCTCAACGGTGACATAGAGCGTGCAGTCAGTCAGGTATTTCCCGCCTAATGTGTTGGCGGCGGCGGTGATGGCTTGCATTTCAGCATGGGCAGTCACATCGGTCAGTGTCTCAGTGAGATTGTGGCTGCGGGCAATGATGCGGTTTTTGCATACAACTACCGCCCCAATGGGAACTTCGCCCGCCTGTAAAGCCAGTTGGGCTTCGCCGATGGCTTGCTGCATGAAACGCTCATCTTCTGTCATGTTCTTTTCTCTTTTTGCTGATGACTAATGGCCTTTGTGGCTATCAGGCTGCAAAGATACAAAGAAAAAGTGAGAAAGTTTTCGCTTTTATCGATATTTTGCTTATCTTTGCAGCCAGAATGACTGATTTCAAGTTGATACATATCAGCGAGACAGACTCTGCTGTCCGTTACTGCGAAGAGTTAGCGGCGGGCGGCAGTACGGTGGATGCTGTGGTGTGGGCCGACTATCAGACGGCGGGGCGAGGGTGTGGCTCGAATCAGTGGGAGAGTGAGCGGGGAAAGAACTTGTTGTTTTCCGTGCTGCTGCACCCTGAGGGTATGCTGGCCAGCCGCCAGTTCCACATCTCCATGGCGGTGTCGGTAGCCATCTGTGAGGCACTGGAGCAGTATATTGGTGACCTTAGCATCAAGTGGCCTAACGACATCTATTGGCGTAATGGCAAGTTGGGCGGCATACTGATTGTGCATTCGTTGCAAGGAACGGTAATCAGAGATAGTATTGTCGGCGTGGGGATAAATGTCAATCAGCGGCAATTTGTGAGTGATGCGCCAAATCCCGTGTCGATGTGGCAGATAACGGGTCAGGAGACTGACCTGCGGCTGCTGTTGGATGACATATTATGCCGATTCAGGCAGCTGATGACCGAAGATGTGCGCAGCCGTTACATGGCGCGCCTCTATCGGCGCAAGGGCTATCACCCCTATGCCGATGCGGGCGGGGTGTTCATGGCCCGGCTGGCCGACATCAGGGAAGATGGGCGGCTGGTGCTGTCAGACGAAGAGGGGTGTGAGCGAGTCTATGCGTTTAAGGAAGTACAATTTATCATATAGAAAGACATGAGATTCAAGAGGATTCTACTGAAGCTCTCAGGTGAGAGCCTGATGGGCAACCAGGGCTACGGCATTGACCCGGAGCGCCTGAGTGACTACGCAAAACAGATTAAGGAAGTGGCCGAGATGGGGGTGCAGATAGGCATTGTCATTGGCGGCGGTAACATCTTCCGCGGCTTGTCGGGCTCACAGAAGGGCTTCGACCGCGTGAAGGGCGACCAGATGGGTATGTGTGCCACGGTTATCAACTCGCTGGCGCTGAGTTCGGCACTCGGTGCCATTGGCGTGAAGAACAAAGTGCTGACTGCCATCCGCATGGAGCCGATAGGCGAGTTCTACACCAAGTGGAAGGCCATTGAGGCCATGGAGCAGGGGCAGGTCTGCATTTTCTCGGCAGGCACCGGTTCGCCTTATTTCACCACTGACACAGGCTCCAGTCTGCGCGGCATTGAGATTGAGGCAGACGTGATGCTGAAAGGTACGCGAGTGGATGGCATCTATACGGCCGACCCGGAGAAAGACCCGACCGCCACGAAGTTTGCCGACATAACGTACAAGGAAGTGCTGGCGCGTGGCCTGAAGGTCATGGACTTGACTGCCATTTGCATGTGCCAGGACAATGACCTGCCCATCTATGTGTTCAACATGGATGTGGTTGGCAATCTGAAGAAGGTCATGGATGGTGAAGACATTGGTACGCTGGTACACAACTAAGCCGGCGATGCGATAAACGCACGACAAAGACAAAGAAGAAAGCCTTTTCTTGGCTCTGAGCGGAGCTGCAAAAAGGCTTTCTTCTTTGTTTTTCTTTGTCTTTCGCTTCGGCGAATTGTTTCTTTAACTCGGTGAATTAGTCTTTGATTTCTTCAAACTCAATGTATTCGCCCTCACTATCGTCAAAGATTTTGCGGTTGGACTGCTGAGTAGTGTCACGGTCGTCAATGACTGTTACGCCGCTGCTCATATCCACGGTGCGGCGCGTAGTCGTTTTTTGTTCGGGTTTCTGCTGCGGTTTCTGCTTAGGCTTGCCCTCATCAGCGCTCTTGAAATAATCGTTGTCGAACTTTTTCTCTTCGGGTTTGTAGTACTTCTGTGAGGTGCGGCGGAAATACTCTTTTTCCTCCTCCGCCTTCCGCTGCGCGCGCGCCAGTGCCTGGTTTTCCAGAATGGTGCGCAGGTTGCGCAATGTCTTGTGGAACAAGATAGCCATCACAAGCGCAACGAAGATGAACGCCATCAGCAATATTCCGAGAATTCCTTTGAACATAAGTTTTTGGAGTTTATTGTTTTATACTTGTATTTCAGACTTATTTCTATTGCTTGTTGGTAATGACTGACAGCAGAACATACCAGGCAATGCAGGCTGCTATGCCTTTTACGCCCAGCAATAGGATGAGAGGAATGCAGGTAAGCACAAAAACATATTTGACCTCATTGCCCTGCCAGCCCCATGTCTTGAACTTCAGGGCAAACATGGGAATTTCGCAGACCAGCAGCCAGCAGCTGACGAAAGAGGCAGCCAGGATTGCCCAGGAGGCATAGGGCAGTGAGGTGAGCGTATCGCCCATGCCGGCAATCAGCGCCCCCCAGAACAGGGCATTGGCCGGAGTCGGCAGCCCGATGAATCCTAATGTCTGGCGCTCATCGAGATTGAACTTCGCCAGCCGAAGGGCAGAGAAGGCGGCCATGACAAAGGCGAGGAAAGGCTCTGCGCCGTGCCAACTCCACTCATGCGGAGCGAGCAGCGTGAGTTCCTTGAAGATAATGGCTGACGGAGCCAAGCCGAAGGTGATGTTGTCGGCCAGGGAGTCCAGTTCTTTGCCGATGGGTGAGCTGACCCCTAACAGCCGGGCCGACATGCCATCGAAAAAGTCGAACACAGCCCCCACGATAATGAATATCAGCGCTTCCCAGAACTGCCCGCAAAACGCAAAGTAGGTAGCGATGCAACCCGAAATCAGATTGCAGCAGGTAATTGTGTTGGGGATATGTCGTTTAAGGCTCATTCTCCTTTCAGTTTGGCAATCACGGTCTGGTCGCCGGTGGTTGGCTGATCCATGGTTACGCAAATCTTTGCCGACAGTGGCAGATAGATATCTACGCGCGAGCCGAGCTTGATGAATCCCAGGTGCTGGTCGACAAAGCAGTCATCGCCCTCCTTGGCGTAGGTGACAATGCGCCGTGCCATGGCGCCGGCTATCTGTCTGACCAGGATATCCTCACCCTCTGGGGTGGTAATCATGACATCAGCGTGTTCGTTCTCATCGCTGGCCTTGGGCAGCCAGGCTTTATGGAAGTTACCATCGAAATGGCGTACGGACTTCACCTTTCCATCAACGGGAAACCAGTTGGCGTGGACATTCAGCGGGCTCATAAAGATGCTGACTAACAGCCGCTTATCGTTGAAGTATTCGTATTCCATTGTTTCCTCAATTACCACAATCTTTCCATCGGCCGGCGCAACGACCGTGCGGTCAGAATCGCCGTTGAAGTAGCGGATGGGGCAACGGTAGAAGTTCAGCAGCAGAAACCAGACAACACACATGACAACTACATAGAGCCAAAAGGGGATTGTTGTGTCAAGCGCAAACCAGAGCAGCGCACCAAAAGCCACAATGGCTATGGCTGAGTATAATAATTCGTATGTGCCTTCGCGGTGTATTCTTATTTTTTTTAGCTTCTTTATTCTTTCACCCATGGTTAGTATTTGTATTTTCAGTGCAAAGGTACATTTTTTTTATGTAAGTTACAAACTTTTTACGTTTTTCTTTTGGAAATATCAACTTTTCACTGTAACTTTGCGCTCGACCAAGGGTTGCTTTTTCTTGCAAAGAGCCTATAAAAACTGACAGGAAATGGAAGATTTCGTACATCTGCACGTTCATACGTACTACTCTATACTCGATGGCCAGTCGAGCATCAAGAAG
This sequence comes from Prevotella sp., assembly GCA_022511055.1. Lineage (GTDB taxonomy): Bacteria > Bacteroidota > Bacteroidia > Bacteroidales > Bacteroidaceae > Prevotella. The sequence continues at coordinate 4,308 of JAFLSH010000015.1, forward strand.
TTAGTGGACAAGGCCGTGGCTAACGGCATGAAGGGCATGGCTATCACTGACCACGGTGACATGTTCGGCATCAAGGAATTCCACGACATAGTTCAGGGTGTGAACAAAGGGCGCAAGAAAGAGGGAAAGGAACTGTTCAAGCCCATCTTTGGCTGCGAGATGTACGTGGCCAAGCACGGCCCCAAGGAGCAGAAGAACGGCAAGGATGACCAGAGCGGCTACCACCTCATTGTGCTGGCCAAGAACTATCAGGGCTACAAAAACCTGATAAAAATCGTGTCGAACTCGTGGGTCGACGGCTACTATCTGCGACCGCGCACCGACCGCGCCGACTTGGAGAAGTATCATGAGGGGCTGATTGTCTGTTCGGCCTGCATAGCCGGCGAAGTGCCACGGAAAATCCTGAACGGCGACATGGCCGGAGCCCGCGAGGCTGTGGAGTGGTACCGCCGCGTGTTTGGCGACGACTATTACCTGGAGCTGCAGCGCCACGAGGTGAAAGACCCGGCTCTCCGCGCCAACCGCGAGACCTTCCCCTTGCAGCAGCAGGCCAACAAAGTGCTGATAGACTTGGCCCGTGAGTATGGCATTAAGTTGGTGTGTACCAATGATGCCCATTTCGTTGACGAGGAGAACGCCGAGGCGCACGACCATTTGCTCTGTCTGAGTACGGGCAAGGACTTGGATGACCCTTCGCGCATGCTCTATTCGAAGCAAGAGTGGTTTAAGACCCGCGAAGAGATGAACGACGTTTTCAGCGATGTGCCTGAAGCCCTGGCCAATACGTTAGAGATACTGGACAAGGTGGAGGCCTACAGCCTGGACCACGACCCCATCATGCCCTTCTTCCCCATTCCCGAGTCATTCGGCACGGAGGAAGAGTGGCGCAGGAAGTTCACCGAGCAAGACCTTTACGAAGAGTTCACCCGCGACGAGAACGGCGAGAATCCGCTGCCGCCGGAGGAGGGCGAGCAGAAAATCAAGAAGCTGGGTGGCTATGACAAGATATACCGCATCAAGTTCGAGGCTGACTATTTGGCAGAGCTGGCCTACAAAGGTGCCCGGAAGCGCTACGGCGAGACACTGTCTGAAGAGGTTGAGGAGCGGGTGCGCTTCGAGCTGCATATCATGAAGACCATGGGGTTTCCCGGCTACTTTCTCATTGTTCAGGACTTCATCAACTCGGCGCGCGATGAGTTAGACGTGATGGTAGGCCCTGGGCGTGGCTCGGCGGCAGGCTCAGTGGTGGCTTACTGCCTGGGAATCACGAAGATAGACCCGCTGAAATATGACCTGCTGTTTGAGCGTTTCCTGAATCCTGACCGCATCTCGCTGCCGGATATTGACACCGACTTCGATGATGACGGCCGCGGCCGTGTGCTGAAGTGGGTGATGGACAAGTACGGCCACGAAAACTGCGCCCACATTATCACCTACGCATCAATGGCGACCAAGAACAGCATCAAGGACGTGGCGCGTGTGGAGAAGCTGCCGCTGAACATGTCGAATACGCTCTGCAAGGCCATTCCCGACCGTCTGCCCGACGGGCTGAAGATGAATCTGACCAATGCCATCAAGTGTACGCCGGAGCTGCGCGAGGCTGAAGCCTCGGCAGACCCCGCTCTGGCCAACACCATCAAATACGCCAAGATGCTGGAGGGCACCGTGCGCGGCACGGGCATTCACGCCTGCGGCTTCATTATCTGCCGCGACCCCATCAGCGACTGGGTGCCTGTGTCTACGGCCGACGACCCGGACTTCAAGGACACCAAGACCAACTGCACGCAGTATGACGGCCACGTGATTGAGTCGACGGGGCTGATAAAGATGGACTTCCTGGGGCTGAAGACACTCTCGGAACTGAAGGAAGCCTGCGCCAATGTCAAGCTGAGGCACGGCATTGACATAGACCTTGACACCATTCCCATAGACGATACCAAGACCTACGAACTCTACCAGCAGGGGCGTACCATCGGCACGTTCCAGTTTGAGTCGGCGGGCATGCAGAAGCATTTGCGCGACCTGCACCCCACCGTGTTCGAAGACCTGATAGCCATGAACGCCCTCTATCGGCCGGGCCCCATGGACTATATCCCCTCTTTCATTGCCCGAAAGAATGGCCGCGAGGAAATCAAGTACGACATTCCCTGCATGGAGAAATACCTGAAGGACACCTACGGCATTACTGTCTACCAGGAGCAGGTGATGCTGCTCTCGCGCCAGCTGGCCGACTTCACCCGTGGCGAGAGCGATGCCCTGCGTAAAGCCATGGGTAAGAAGAAGAAAGACCTTGTCGACGCGATGAAGCCCAAGTTCATTGAGGGTGGCAAGAAGAACGGCCACGACCCGGCAATCCTGGAAAAGATTTGGGGCGACTGGGAGAAGTTTGCCTCTTACGCGTTCAACAAGTCGCATGCGGCCTGCTATTCGTGGGTGGCCTATCAGACGGCCTATCTGAAGGCCAACTACCCTGCCGAGTACATGGCTGCCATTATGACACGCCGGCGCGACCAGATTACGGAAATCACCAAGCTGATGGATGAGTGCAAGCAGATGGGGATAGCCACACTGGGCCCCGACGTGAACGAATCGTACCTGAAGTTTGGTGTCAACGCCAAGGGCGAGATACGTTTCGGACTGGCAGGTATCAAGGGCATGGGCGACAATGCCGCCGAGGCCATCATCAGGGAACGTGAGCAGAACGGCCCGTACAAGGACATCTACGACTTTGCGCAGCGCGTGAACATGTCGGCAGTCAACCGCAAGGCTTTCGAGTCATTAGTGCTGAGCGGCGGCTTCGACAGCTTCGGCATTCGCCGCGAGAACTACTTTGCGGAGAACAACAAGTGCGAGATGTTCCTCGACACACTGGTGCGCTACGGCCAGGTCTATCAGCAGGAGAAGCAGCAGGCTGTCAACTCGCTGTTCGGAGGCTTCGGCGACGGTGTGGAGATAGCCGTGCCGCCTGTGCCGAAGACCGATGTGCGGTGGAGCGACATTGAGCGGCTGAACAAGGAGCGCGACCTGGTGGGCATCTACCTGTCGGCTCACCCGCTGGATGAATATAAAATCATACTCGACAACCGCTGCAATGCCACCTGCGGTGACTTGGCCGACATTACCCGCCTTGAGGGTAGCGAGGAAGTCAACCTGGGCGGAATAGTGACTGCGGTGCGCTCGAAGTTCACGAAGAACGGGAAGCCGTGCGGCTTTGTGACCATTGAGGACTATCAGGGCAGTGGCGAACTGGCCATCTTTGGCGATGACTGGCCCCGCTGGAACGGATGGTTTACCGAGGGAGCCGCCATCTATATCACCGCCAAGCTGCAGCAGCGCTTCCGCGACAGCGACCAGAAAGAGCTGAAGGTGCAGAACATAGAATACTTGCAGACGGTGAAGGAGAACACCATCGACCACATCACCATCATTCTGACCGCCGACCTGCTGACCGACCAGGTGGTGACCGACCTGGGCGAGATGGTCAGGGAGCATCCGGGGCGCACCAAGCTCTTCTTCCAGCTGCGCGATGCCACGGGCAAGCGCCACGTGCTGCTGCGGTCGGCCAACAGCACCATTGACGTGAAGCACTCGCTGATAGACTACATAAACCAGCACGAGGCGCTGGATTATCACATCAACTGAGCGCGTTTGGCACGGTGTTTGCTGAAGAAACGGTAGAGCGGGGGCGGTAGTATGCCCCCTCTTCTCCAGAAAACTATTATAAACCCTAAAAAATAACAACAACAATGGAAGTACAAATCACAAACGAGAATTTTGAGAGTCTGAAGAATGGCCAGCTGCCGCTGGTACTCGATTTCTGGGCTACCTGGTGCGGCCCCTGCCGCATGATTGCCCCCATCTTGGCCGAGCTGGCACAGGAGTACGACGGAAAGGTCGTGGTAGGCAAGTGCGACGTTGAGGAATGCGAGGATTTGGCCACAGAATATGGCATCCGCAACATTCCCACCATCCTGTTCTTCAAGGATGGCGAAGTGGTCGACAAGCTCGTGGGCGCTGTCAGCAAGGAGAAACTCGACGGCAAGTTCAAGGCTCTGCTCTGAGGCCGGCAAACCATTCCAAACGTGAAGCAACTATGACCAGCTTCGAGGAAGAACTGCGGCAAGACGAGGAAGAAAACCGCCGCGAACTGGCTTTCATCCGCAACCAGCTGCCCGTGGACCTGAAATCGCGCTTCAGCGACGACGACATCTACTATCTGATGGATGCCATTGTCGACTATTACTTCGACAGCGGCATTCTGGAGAGCAGCGGCGACGAGGTGGAGATTGACATGCAGCAGGTGGCAGACGCCATAACCGAGCAGGCCCGCCGCGACAAGCAGGGGAATTTCGACCCGCAAGAGGTGGTCTACGTGGTTGAGGCCGACATGGATTTCCAGGAACAAAACCTGTAGCGCCACGGCATGGAACTCCGCGAACAGAATCTGTGACTTAAAAGGCAGGACCCGCTGAGAGTCCTGCTTTTTTTACCTCTTTTAGCTACTTTAGAGCAAAAAATAAACAATATGATACAAAAACAAAAGTCTGTTTAAGAAAAATAGACTATCTTTGCACCCAAGAAGTAAAAAATACATAAACCAATTTATTAACTTTTTAAACAATTCTATTATGAAAAAACTATTTACTCTTATCGCTGGACTGCTCTTAGCGGGCAGCACCTTTGCACAGGGAGAATATTCTTGGCGCAGCATTATCAAGAATGGTGATATGGAGGGTGACGATGTCTCTTGCTGGTGGAGTCACGAGTGGGACGAGTCGGTGTCGATGCGCGACGACGGTTATTGCCGCATTATCGAAGACCCGACAGACCCAACCAACCACGTAGCCGTTGTGCGCACGTACAATGCAGAAAAGCAGGCCGAGATGGATGGCGACATTCAGGACTGGAGCGCCCAGTTCTTCATCGCATGGCCGGAGGAGACCCCCGAAGTAGGCATGGAGATTCATGTTTCGTTCAGATTCAGGGCTGACCATGAGGCTCAAATTTCTTCACAGGCTCACAACATGCCTGGCGACTACAACCACTATGATGCCGGTATGGGTGGCAACCTGACTGCAACGACAGAGTGGCAGACCGTAGACAAGACTTTCCGTATTACAAACGACCATTTCTATGGCACGGGCGCTACGGCTGATTCTGAGAATGGCAAGGAGTTCCACTCTATTGCCTTCAACCTCTATCTTGAGGCTTATAGAATTGACAACAACTTCTATTTTGACGATGTGATTGTTGAAGTCCGCAAGCCGAAACCACCGAAGGAGCAGACTGGCTGGTTTGACCTGATTCATAACGGCGACCTGTCTTCTGACGATGTGCGCAACTTTACTGAGAAGAACGGCGACACCGCTAATGACTATGTGAACTATGCTGCAAACATCTACGAGGACCCGAAGGATGGCAAGCCCACGCTGCGCGTGATGTCTGTGCCTACGTATGAGCAAATTACCGGCACGACCGACCAGAGCGAGCTGATGGACTGGAACACACAGTTCTTCATTACGACCACGCACAAGTTCAAGACGGGCGAGCCTTATAAGTTCTCTATGATGGCTCGTGCAGATTATCCCGTACAGATTGAGTCACAGACACACAATGCACCGGGTGAGTATATCCACTGGGCATGCGTTGGTACGTTTGACTTGACCGAGGAGTGGCAACTCTTCGAGACGGAGGGAACTATTACGAGCGAGCAGAATGGTGGCTATACCATTGCCTTCAACTGCAACAAGGATCGTGAGCAAATCAACTACATGTACTTCCGTGACATCAAGTGGGAAATCAACGATGCTGAGGCTACCGACGAAGACCGCGAGTGGGGCAGCGAAGAGGTTGTTTGCCGCATAGGTGAAGATGGCTTTGCATCACTGACCATCGACATGTCAGAGGCAACCAAGGCGCTTGGCTTCGATGAGCAGGCAGAAGACTACATCTACGATGAGACCGCAAAGGTGCTGGCTCCAGAGGGCGAGGACGAAGATACGGAATACACCATTGAGTTCTCCGCTACCAACGGATTCAACATTGACGAGAATGGCCGCTTTAGCGATGAAGGCGACATTGTGATAACATTCGATGCCGCAGAAGGCGACGAGGTAACCTTCAACGTTGAGGACATGGGCGATGTCTTGACCGGCGATGCTGCAATCGTAGTTCTCACTCGTCTGGCAGTGGTTAAGGACGGCAAGCACTACGTGTACTACATCACGCTGGTTGGTGCTGGCGCAGAAGATCCTACTGGCATTGCCACGGTTCCCGCTGCCGGACAGACCGACGGTGTCATCTACGACCTGAGCGGCCGCCGCGTAACCAACCCCGTGAAGGGTCTCTACATCAAGAACGGCAAGAAGTTCATTCAGAAATAACTGTTATCAACTATATTGCTTATTGCCCGCGAGGGTAGCTTTGAGGGGGTGCGCTTTCCGCGCACCTCTTTCCTTTTTTAAAAGAAGCGCCGAATAAGCCTCGCGCGCGCGTATATATAGTAGCTAAACAAACTGGATGCCCTACACCCTCAACACCCCCGACACCCCAATCTGCACCCTGGGTGTAGGGTAGGGTGTAGGGCTATTTGATACCCAACACCCCAAATAGACAGAAAAAGCTATTGACAATCAGAGGTTTACAAAGGCTGGGTGTAGGGGGTGTTGAGGGTATAGGGCATTCAGCTTGATTGGCTACTATATGTGTTTTTTAGGAGTTAAAGGAGTTAAAAATGTTCTGTTCGTTTTTCAAATTTCATGGGCTCTGCCCTCCAATCCCTACTAAACCTACCAATCCCTACTAAACCTACCAAACCTACTCCACCTACCATACCTAATTCAAAAACTCCATGACTTTCGGGAAATAGTATGGGAGTTTTGGAAATTACTCCGTGAGTTTTGCCCGAAACTCACGGAGTAATTTTCCTAAAGTGGCGCTTTTTTACCAAAACTCACGGAGTTTTTGGTCGAAAAGTGGCGCTTTTTTGGTAATACTCCATGAGTATTTTGCAAGTCTCCGTGAGTTTATCGTCTTGAGGCTCAGTAGCTGATGACTCGCGACCCGTCGGGTTGTTCGGTTATGGTGACCCGTATGGCATCTTGCGGCAGCAAATCCTCTATCAGCTCCGGCCACTCGATGAAGCAGAGGTCGCCGGAGTAGAAATAGTCCTCGTAGCCCATGTCGTAGACCTCTTCCAGCTGTTTGATGCGGTAGAAGTCGAAGTGATACACAGATTTCTCGCCCATTGAATAGTCGTTGACAATGGAGAAGGTGGGGCTGGTGATGACATCGCTGACCCCTAACGCCTCGCAGACGGCCTTGATGAAGGTCGTCTTGCCGGCTCCCATCTGGCCGTAGAAGGCAAAGACGCGGCGCTCGCCTATCTGGTCGGCGAACTGCCGTGCTGCCTCGCCGATGCGGTCTGTTCCTGTGATTGTTATTTCCATGTTTACTTCTTTTTATCTTTTCTTTCCTGTTAGCGTGATGAGTGGTATAATCATTTCTTCCATCGAGATGCCACCGTGCTGGAAGGTGTCGCGGTAGTAGCTGACGTAGTAGTTATAGTTGTTGGGATAGGCAAAGAAGGCATCGCCCGTGGCAAAGACATAGCTGGTCGACAGGTTGGGCGATGGCAGCTTGGCCTGTCGCGGGTTGCGTATGACAAAGAGGTCTTTGGCATCGTAAGACAGGTTTTTGCCTAACTTGTAGCGCAGGTTGGTGTTGGTGTTGCGGTCGCCGATGATTTTCACGGGGCGCGTGCAGCGGATGCTGCCGTGGTCGGTGGTGACTATGACATGGCAGTCGGTCTGCGCCAACAGCCGAAAGAAGTCGCTGATGACCGAGTGGCGAAACCATGACAGGGTGATGCTGCGATAGGCCGACTCGTTGTTGGCCAGCTCCCTGACCATGCGGCTCTCGGTGCGGGCGTGGCTCAGCATGTCGATGAAGTTGAACACCACCACGTTGAGGTCGTTCTTCAGCAGTGCCTGGTACTGGCTGAGCAGACGGTCGGCATCCTGGGAGCTGTTCACCTTGTGGTAGGAGAAGGTGTTGTGGCGGCGGTAACGGTCGAGCTGTGTCTGAATGAGCGGCTCTTCGTTCAGATTCTTGCCTTCCTCCTCGTCTTCATCGACCCACAGGTCCGGGAACATCTGCGCAATCTGGTCGGGCATGAGCCCTGAGAAGATGGCATTGCGGGCGTACTGCGTGGCGGTGGGCAGAATGCTGTAATAGAGGCTCTCGTCAATGTCGAACTGGTCGCCAATCTCGCCTGCCAGCACGCGCCACTGGTCGTAGCGGAAGTTGTCAAGCACCACAAGGAACACTTTTTTGCCCTCGTTGAGCAGCGGGAACACCTTGGTCTTGAAGACATCGGGGGAGAGTGGGGGAGACTGGCGCGCCGTCTGTGGCTGGTGGGCGGAGTCCTCAATCCAGTCCAGGTAGTTGGCCTTGACAAACTTGGCAAACCCTAAGTTGGCCTCCTCTTTCTGCATTTGCAACATCTCGGTCATGCTGCTGTCGGTGGCGCTGAGTTCCAGCTCCCAGCGCACGAGCCGCTTGTAGACCTCTACCCAGTCCTGCCAGGTCTGGCAGGACTGTATCTGTGTGCCAATCTGCATGAACTGCTGCTGGTAGCCGCTCTGTGTCACCTCGGTCTCAATCTCCCGGCGGTGTATGTTCTTCTTCAGCGTCAGCAGTATCTGGTTGGGGTTGACCGGCTTGATGAGATAGTCGGCTATTTTCTGGCCAATGGCCTGATTCATAATGTTCTCCTCTTCGCTCTTGGTCACCATGACCACAGGCATGGCCGGCCGCAGCTCCTTGATTTGCTGCAACGTCTCCAGCCCGCTCAGTCCGGGCATCTGCTCGTCAAGCAGCACCAGGTCGAAAGCCCGTTCACGGCATTGGTCTATGGCATCGGTGCCGTTTGACACCGTGACCACCTCGTAGCCTTTCTTCTCCAGGAAGAGCAGGTGCGCCCGCAGCTGCTCAATCTCGTCGTCTACCCAAAGTAATAGTCCGTTTGTCATATATCTGTCTAAAAGAAGTCCAAGTCAAAATCGTCGTCGGCCCACGGCCCGTCGTCTTCCTCCTGTTCGTCGTCGCCCTCTGCCTCGTCTTCGTCGGGCTGCACGATGTCGGTGGGAATGTTCAGCAGTTCCTCGTCGCTGATTTTCATCGGCACGAAGATGCGCTCGTAGAACTGGTCGTAGTCGTCGTAGCTATATCGTGTGCCAATGAGCGGCAGGTTTTGCTCGCTGATAATGATTGTGCGGCAGTGGCGCAGCATCTGGTCCAGTTGTCCGGGGGCATCGCTGTATAGCTGGCGGGCATATTGCAGTGCCTCGTCGTAGCTGAGGAATCCGCTGACGGTCATGCGGCGTATGTCGTAGCCGCCGTCGAGCTGAATGTCGAAGTTGCGCACCAGGAAATTGGTGAAGTTGTGGCGCGCCATCTCGAACAGCAGCTGATTTTCCGTCAGGCCGGGGCCGCCCAGCGAGTCGGGGTTGTAGGCCAGAATGAACAGGAAGTTCGTGTTGCGCTCCTCGCTCAGCGTGTCGGTGGCCGTGGAGTCGGTCGTCGCCAACGTGATGTCGCGGCGCGACCACACATCGCCCAGGTCGAACTTGCCGCCGTGCAGCGGCCGCCCTTCCTGTACGCCCTTGATAATCATGCCGGCCATCTCGCTGACCTCGCTTTTGGGGTATTTCTCAACGACTGTTTTCATCTGCTCAAGGCAGCCGTTGCCGTCGCCGTTGTTCAGCTGGCTCAGTCCGTCGATAAAGATGAACTTGGCACGGTTTTCGCCCAGTGGGAATCTCTCTGCCGACAGGCGGGCGTTGGCCTCCACCTCGTCGTGGCGGTCGTGGCGGAACGCCTCGTAGGTGGCGGCGTAGAGCGAGTCCTCTATGTGTGCGCCGAAGCGGGCGTTCTCTTCAAAATACGGGTCGGTGAGCAGCGTGGTCCACTGGCTGTCGGCAAAGTCGGCTTTTAGCCGCTCCACGCACCGCTCGGCCTCCTCATACTGCCCCAGCCGTGAGTAGAGAAGGAACAGATGGTACCACACCTCGTCGGTCTGCTCAAAGTCGCTGTAGCTTCTGGTCAGTCGCAGCAGCTGTTTCTCGCTGAGGCGCAGGTTGTCGAGCTTGTCCTTGAAGATGACACCCGAATGGAAAAGCCCGTCTTTGATAATATTGTCGCTCTCGGCCAGCTGCTCCTCGGTGAAAGGAATCTGTGCCAGGTAGTACTCGCGGTTATGTGGGTCGGCGGCCAGGCTGTCGGCTCCTTCGGGGGTGTCGGTGCCCTCTTGTGCTGCCAGGCTGTCGGTGGGCTCCGCGTTGTCCAGGTTATCCTGGTCGTCAGGGGCTTCGGGATTTTCCGTTGGCGTGTCAAACCTCACGACAGTCTGATTGATGCGCTGCCAGTTGTCCACATTCTCGCGCTTGCCCCACTGGCGCTGGAACGTCTGTTTACCCTGATTGACTGCCACTTGGTTGTAGAAATACCATTGGCCGTTGCCGCTGCCGGCCGCCGGAGTGGCGGGGGTGGTCTGGCGCTGGTTCAGGTTGCCGGTCGCACCGCGCTTCTGCAACTGCTGCTCCACCTCGGCCTCCAGCGCCTTGTCGCGCTCCTCTTTCTCCTTGCGCTTCAGCTCGTCAATGACACGGTCGATAGCCTTCAGCCTTTCGGCCTCGGGCATCTTGGCCAGCTGTTGCAGCGAGTCTTGCAGGTAGACAGCATCGGTATAGGGCACCAGCTCATCGAGTACCTTGGAACGGTTTGACAGGGCTTCGTAGTCGGGGCGCTCCTTGTCTAACAGGCCGATGGCCTCGCCGTAGCAGCGCTGCGCATCGTTATATTTCTCACGCTCCCAGTACAGGTTACCCAGCTTCAGCAGCAGCACGCCCTTCTCAATGCCTGCGCGCGTAGCCTTCTCGTTGCCCTGCTCGTAGGCGGCAATGGCGCGCAGGGTGTCTTGCTGGCTGAGATAGATGTTGCCAATGGCATAGTAGACCTGCTCCAGATAGTCCTTGTTGTTGTCGTTGCGGGCCATGCGGCGCAGCCGGCTAATCATCTGTCGCGATTGCCCCTTCGCCATGACTTCGGTCTGGGCTATACGGGCATTGAACTCCAACTCGTAGGGCGGGTTTTGGCGGATGACGTTTCGGAATGCCTTGTAGGCTTGCTCCTGGTTGCCTAACTGTGCCTGTATCTGCCCCATCAGAAACCATTCGCGGGCCTTCTGTGTCTTGCGGCGCTCGTGGCCGATGACTTTTCTGAGATAGGTGGCGGCTTTCTCCAGCTCGCCGGTGTGCAGATAGTAGTCGGCGTAGGTGGCCTCCCAGTCCTTGATGCTTCGGTAGTGCATGGAGTCGCGGTTCATGTTGCGAATCACGTCTTCGGCATCGTAAATCCAGTCAAGCTCAACATAGCTCTTGGCCAGCCATGCCCGTGCCAGCGCATACTGCATGGGCTGTGTCTGGTATAGCCGGCTCATGTAGCTGAAGGTGGCGGCCGCCTCGTCGAAGGCGCCTTTCTGGAACTGGGCCTTACCCATCAGCAGCCAGGCTTTCCAGAGGAAGGGATTGTATTCGCGCCGCCCTAACCATTCGCGGTCTTTCGCAGTCTTTCGCCGGGTCTTGTTCCATTCGGGGCGCGCCTTGATGCTGTGCAGCTTGATGGTCTTCTCCATCTTCTCGATAGAGCGGTCGAACTGCCCCTTGCCTATGTCGCGGCTCTGCTTGTTGCCCACGGCATAGAGTGGCAGCGGCTCAGTGTAGTTGTCCTTGTTGCCCTTTTCCTTTTCCAGCGAGCCCTCAATGAATGCCAGCGAGCCGTTGTAGTAGGTGTTGTATTTGGCGGTGAACGATTGCCAGAAGCGGCTCTTTGCCGTATTCTTATGGGCTGAACACCCCGTCATCAGCATGATGGCGGGAACAACCAGCAGATATATGGCACGCCTGACTTGTTGCATGGGTGAACGGGAAAAGTTTTCGGCTCCTTACAATATAAGAACTCACAACGACCCCATTTTATTGCCTTGCTGAAGCCTTTTCTCTTCGATAAGGCAGGCAATTTTGCACTCGCCGTTGTCCTTCGATGCGCAGGAACTGCAATCGTGCCCAACCGTAATCTCATCGTCTCCCCCCTGGAAATGGGAGGCAATGGCGGCAACAATGCCCAACGCCACTAACAAGGCTATGCAAACCAGTGCGAAACTCATGATTCAGGGTTGTAGACGGTAAACTGGGCTTTTTGCAGGTCTTCCCAGAAGTGAGGATAGGACTTGGTGACCACCTCCGGGGCGTTGATGCTGATAGGCTGGCGCATGGCTATCGGCGCAAAGGCCAGTGCCATGCGGTGGTCTTCGTAGGTGTCTATGGGGGCTGTCTCTGAGCCGTCGGTCTGTGTCGTCGCTGCCGGTGCGGGCTCGCATCGGCTGCCGTCCCAGACCAGTTCCCGGCCGTCAATGTCGTTCAGCACGTAGCCTAACTTGCGCATCTCCGTTATCAGTGCCTGAATGCGGTCGGTCTCTTTGATTTTTAGTGTAGACAGCCCTTTGAAGTGGAACGGAATGCCTTTCAGACAGCACGTAACGACAATCGTCTGTGCCAGGTCTGGCGAGTTCACAAAGTCATAGTCCAGCCGGGGCACACAGCGGCCGCTCTTCTTGATGGTCACTGTCTGCGGTATGCCCGCCTTCTTGCTTTCAAACACGGTCTTGACCCCTAACAGACTGAAAATGTAGCGCACCACGGAGTCGCCTTGCTTCGAGCCGTCCATGAGCCCCGTCAGCCTCACTTCCGTTTCCGGCTCTTCGCTCAGGGCTACCATCTCGTACCAGTAGGAAGCTGCACTCCAGTCGTTCTCGATGAAGTACTCGCGCGACAGGTAGGGCGTGGCCTTAACGGTGATGGTGTCGGCGGCAGTCCATTCGGCCTTTGCGCCGAACTCGCGCATAGTCCATAGTGTCAGGTCTATGTATGGGCGCGAGATGATGTCGCCGGTGAGCTTCAGCTCCAACCCGTTTTTCAGCACGGGGCCAATCATCAGCAGTGCCGATATATATTGCGAACTGATGTTGCCCGGAACTTCTAACAGACCGCCGCTCAGTGTCTTGCCGGTGATGCGTAGTGGCGGGAATCCCGTTTCCTTCACGTAGCTGATGTCGGCACCGAGATGCCGCAGGGCATCCACCAAGATGCCGATGGGTCTGTGTTGCATGCGCTCCGTTCCCGTCAGCGTGTGGGTGCCGCGCATCACTGACAGATAGGCCGTCATGAAGCGCATGGCCGTGCCTGCCGCCTTGATGTTGATGGTTTCGGGCATGTGGCGCAGGGCTTCAATGATGACTTCCGTGTCGTCGCAGTCGCTGAGATTCTCTGGCAGTGTGCTTCCGCCGCTCAGGGCATAAATGATGAGTGCGCGGTTTGAGATGCTTTTCGAAGCGGGCAACTGTACCGTTGTGTTGAGTTTCTTAGGTGCTTTTATCGTCAATACTTTCATCTTTTCACTGTAATTTGGTGCAAAGATAGTGCAAAATACAAAGAAAAACGAAAAAAGTCACCCTAAAATTTGCAAATGTCGCTAAAACTTTGTACTTTTGCAGCCGCAATCCGATGATATGATTGTTTCGCTTGTCGAAAACATGATTATTAAGGTCAGTTGCTAAGCAGTAAGTGGATCGGGATTTAGCGCAGTTGGTAGCGCACACGTCTGGGGGGCGCGAGGTCGCTGGTTCGAGTCCAGTAATCCCGACCAAAGAAAAGAAGCTGAGAATCAATAGATTACAGCTTCTTTT
>JAFLSH010000150.1 GCA_022511055.1 Prevotella sp.
ATAGTAGTGAAACAGGCAGAATGCCCCACACCCTCAACACCCCCGACACCCCGGGTGTCGGGGGTGTTGAGGGTGTGGGGCATTCTGCCTGATTACCTACTATATAGATATACGCACATACGCGCGAGAATCTAAAGTAATTGCCAAGCATTTGCATCGCCTTTTGCCACGTTAGAGCAAAAAAAAATCGCAGCCGCCCCAAAAAGTGGTTGGCGCAGAACGCTACCAACCACAACGATTATAGATAAGTTGGGGAAATCTGCAATTGCAGATGAAAATGCTTATCGGTGGCAAATATAGTAAATGTTTCGCAAAAAAGCAAATATTTCAGTCAGAAATTTCCGATTTTAACATTGTGTGCGTTTACACAAACGCCGTTGCCAATCTGCCTCCCCTTTTTTCCTTGATAGACAGTTCCTGTCGGAATGATAACGGAGGTGGTTATGGCGGGCTGGATTTGGTCGCCAAAAGTTATGTTTTTCCACAAATTCAGTAAAAAAAGCAACAAAAAGTTTGCAGATTCGGAGAAAATGTGTAATTTTGCAGCCAGAAATAACAAAAAAACAACCAACAATGACCCAATTTACAGCAAACTTCTGGTGGTGGCGCTGCTCAAGATTCGAATAATCGTGAGAAGATAGCCGTATACACCCCCAGGAGGGATGCAAAGAGATAAAGAAAAGGTCTGTCGTTCTTGCGACAGACCTTTTTAAGTGGAAACAAAAGACAAGTGACAACTAAGGTATAAAAAACAACATTAATATGAGCTATTTTGTAGACAAAAATGGATTTTACGGGGAGTTCGGCGGCGCCTACGTGCCGGAAATTCTCTATGCCACGGTCAGAAACCTGCAAGAGCAATACCTCGGCATCGTCGAGACGGCCGAGTTCAAGCAGGAGTACCACCAACTGCTGAAAGACTACGTGGGGCGGCCCAGTCCGCTGTACTTTGCCAACCGAATGAGCCAGAAGTACGGCTGCCAGCTCTACCTGAAGCGCGAAGACCTGAACCACACGGGTGCGCACAAGATTAACAATACCATCGGCCAGATTCTGCTGGCCAAGAAGATGGGCAAGACACGCATCATCGCCGAGACGGGCGCAGGGCAGCACGGCGTGGCCACGGCCACGGTCTGCGCGCTGATGGGCATGCCGTGCGAGGTGTTCATGGGCGCTACCGATGTGGAGCGCCAGCACACCAACGTGGAGCGCATGAAGATGCTGGGAGCCAAGGTGCATCCAGTCAGAACGGGCAACATGACACTGAGCGATGCCTGCAGCGAAGCCATCCGCGACTGGTGCTGCCACCCCGCCGACACGTTCTACATCGTCGGGTCCACCATGGGGCCGCACCCCTACCCAGACCTCGTTGCCCGCATGCAGAGCGTCATCTCTGAGGAAATCAAGTGGCAGCTGCAAGAGAAGGTGGGGCGTGACTATCCCGACTACCTCATTGCCTGCATCGGCGGCGGCTCTAACGCGGCCGGCACCATCTACCACTACGTCGATGACGAGCGGGTCAGAATCGTGCTGGCCGAGGCCGGCGGACACGGCTGGCAGACCGACCACACGGCCGCTACCATCCACAAGGGTACAACGGGCATTCTGCACGGAGCCAAGATGCTGGTCATGCAGAACGAAGACGGCCAGATAGAAGAGGCGTTCACCATCTCGGCCGGCCTCGACTATCCCGGCGTGGGGCCCATGCACTGCAACATGGCGAAGCAGGGGCGCTCGCAGGTGCTGAGCATCAATGATGATGAGGCCATCCGCGGCGGCTACGAGCTGACACGCATGGAAGGCATCATCCCCGCCATCGAGTCGGCCCACGCCGTTGCCGCCCTCTCGAAGCTGCAGTTCAAGCCCGAAGACGTGGTGGTGCTGACCGTCAGCGGCCGGGGCGACAAGGATGTGGAGACCTACCTGAACAACAAGGAAATGGCAGGCGAATACGGACAATTCTAAACGAGAGGGAAAGACATGACTACTTTCAACTACACCACCCGCAGCAAGACCGTTCTGGCCGACCTCTATACCCCCGTGGGTGTCTACATGCGGCTGCGCGACCTCTATCCGCAATCGGCGCTGATGGAGAGTTCAGACTATCACGAACAGAGCAACTCGCGCTCGTTCATCGGTGTCAACCCCATAGCCTCGGTGGCCATCGGCCACGGCACGGCCACCGTCACCTACCCTGATGGCAGCACGTTCCAGCACGAAGTGAACAAAGACTACCGTTCAGACAAGGCCATCCACGCCCTGATAGACCACATCTGCGTAGAGGGAGCCGATGCACAGGCCGTCGGGCTGTTCGGCTACACCTCGTTCAATGCGGTCCGCTACTTTGAAGACATTCCCGTGAAAGACGAGACACAGGAACGGAACGATGCGCCCGATGTGCTTTACATCCTGTACAAGACCGTGATTGTGTTTGACCATCACAACAACCAGCTGAAGATTGTGGCGCTGGCCGCCGCCGGAAGCCCGGAAGACGGCGAGTGCCCGGAAATCACCCAGATATACAAGGCCATGAACCGCGCCAACGTGCAAGCCTACGATTTCCATCCCGTGGGCGAGGTGACCAGCCCGCTGACAGACGAAGAACACAAGGCCAACATCCGCCGGGGCATCAGGCACTGCCTGCGGGGTGATGTGTTCCAGATAGTGCTGTCGCGCCGCTTCATCCAGCACTACGAAGGCGATGACTTCAAGCTCTACCGCGCCCTGCGCAGCATCAACCCGTCGCCCTATCTGTTCTACTTCGACTTCGGCGGCTTCCGCATCTTCGGCTCGTCGCCCGAGACCCACTGCCGCATCGAGGGGCGGAAGGCATACATAGACCCCATCGCCGGCACTACCAGGCGCACGGGCGATGCCGAGGCCGACCGCCGGGGAGCGGAGTTCCTGAGGCAAGACCCGAAGGAGAATGCCGAGCATGTGATGCTGGTTGACCTGGCGCGCAACGACCTGAGCCGCAACTGCCACGGCGTGAAGGTCGACTACTACAAAGACATCCAGTACTACTCGCACGTCATACACCTGGTGAGCCGTGTCAGCGGAGAGCTTGACGAGGGAGCCGACCCTATCAAGGCGTTCATCGACACGTTCCCCGCCGGTACGCTCTCCGGCGCGCCGAAGGTGCGCGCCATGCAGCTCATATCGGAGTACGAGCCGCACAACCGCGGTGCTTACGGCGGCTGCATCGGTGTCATCGGCTTAGATGGCTCGCTCAACCAGGCCATCACCATCCGCACCTTTGTCTCGCGCAACGGCGAGCTGTGGTTTCAGGCCGGCGGCGGCATCGTGGCCAAGAGCAACGAAGAGTACGAGCTGCAAGAAGTGAACAACAAGCTCGGTGCCCTGCGCCGTGCCATCCTGCTGGCAGAGAAGATGTAACGTAAACCCAAAAGTCAGAAAGAAAAAATGAAGATAGTAATTATAGACAACTACGATTCGTTCACCTACAACCTGGCACACTTGGTGAAGGAACTGGGTGCTGAAGTGACAGTCTACCGCAACGACCAGTTCGAGCTGCCGCAGCTGGAGGCATTCGACAAGATTATCCTCTCGCCCGGCCCGGGCATTCCCGCTGAGGCGGGGCTGCTGCTCGATGTCATTCGCACCTACGCCGGCAAGAAGCCCATCTTCGGGGTCTGCCTTGGCCACCAGGCCATTGGCGAGGTGTTCGGCGGGCGGCTGGAAAATCTCAGCGAGGTGTTCCACGGTGTTGCCACGGAAGGTACGCAGTTAGGCAATGACGAGATATTCAGCGGTCTGCCCAGTCGCATCACCATGGGGCGCTACCACTCGTGGGTGGTGGCCAGAGACGGGTTTCCTGAGTGTCTGGAAATCACGGCCGAAAGTGATGAAGGCCAGATTATGGCGCTTAGGCACAAGACACTCAACGTGCGCGGCATACAGTTCCACCCGGAATCGGTGCTGACACCTGACGGCAGGCAGATGCTGAAGAACTGGCTGTCACTGAACTAAGAAGTGAAAACATTGATAATAAAAAATTTGATAACTATGGCACAGACTATGAAAGATATCCTCAATCGAATGCTTAACCATGAGGAATTGTCGCGTGAGGAGATGAAGCAGATACTGATTGGTATCACCCAGAGCGAATATCCCACAGAGCAGATTACCGCCCTGCTGACCGCCCTGCAAATGCGCGGCGTGACCGTCGATGAGCTGCTGGGCTTCCGCGATGGCATTCTGGAAACTGGCGTTCCGGCCATCCTGAATGCCGACCGCTACATTGATGTCGTGGGCACTGGCGGCGACAGAAAGAACACGTTCAACATATCGACAACGGCATGCTTTGTCATTGCCGGCGCAGGCTACAAGGTGGCTAAGCACGGCAACTACGCAGCCACGTCGACATCGGGCGCAAGCAACGTCATTGCCAACCACGGGGTCATGTTCACCAGCGACATCGACAAGCTGAATCGCTCGCTCAACGAGGCGGGCATCGTCTACCTGCATGCCCAGCTCTTTGCCCGGGCCATGAAGTTCGTAGGCCCCATCCGCAAAGCCCTGCAATTTCCAACCATCTTCAACCTGCTCGGCCCGCTGGTCAATCCCAGCCAGCCGCAGTGCCAGTTGCTCGGCGTGGCCAACCTTGACCAGATGCGCCTCTACACGCAGGTATATCAGAAGATTGGCATCGACTATGGCATCGTAAACTCCATTGATGGCTATGATGAAATTTCGCTGACTGGCGACTTCAAGGTAACAACCAACCAGTATGAGCGCATCTTCAAGCCGGCCGACCTCGGCTTCGAGATTGCCAAGCCCGAAGAGCTGGTCGGCGGAGCTACTGAGGAAGAGGCCAAACACATTTTCGATGCCGTGCTGGAGAATCGGGCTCTGCCTGCCCAGAAGAATATCGTGCTGGCCAACGCCGCTTTCGGCATTCAGGTGCTGGAGCGGGGGCAGAAGACCATCGAGGAGTGCATTGACATTGCCCGCGAGAGCATCGACAGCGGCAGCGCCTTGCGTACCTTCAAGAAGTTCGTCGAACTAAACTCGTAACACCCATGCCAAAAGACATCTTAGAAGAAATCGTAGCCCACAAGCGGCTGGAAGTGGAGCGCTTCAAACAGCAGCTCGGCGAGCAGGAAATTCACCGCCGGGTAGAAGCCATGCTCGACAGCCCTGTAGCCTCCATGGCGCAGGCGCTGAGAAACTCTGACACGGGCATTATTGCCGAGTTCAAACGGCGCTCACCATCGAAAGGGTGGATAAAGGAAAGCGGGCGAGCCGAGGAAATCCCCTTGGCCTATCAGCAGAACGGCGCTGCCGCCCTGAGCATCCTGACCGATGAGCATTACTTTGGCGGTCGTGATGAGTTTATCAGCACGGCCCGCCAAGCCGGAGTCAGCATACCCGTGCTGTACAAGAACTTCGTCATCGATGAGTATCAGCTCTTTCAGGCCCGCCTCTGTGGGGCTTCGGCGGTGCTGCTGATTGCCGCTGACCTGACACGCCGTGAGTGTTCGGCACTCCTACGCACAGCGCACGAACTGGGGCTCGAAGTGCTGCTCGAAATGCACAGCGAGCCAGAACTGGAATATGCCGAGCTGCAGCCCGACCTCTGCGGCATCAACAATCGCAACCTCGGCTCATTCGTCACTGATGTGCAGAACTCTTATCGGCTGGCAGAGCTGTTGCCGCCGGAGGCTGTTAAGGTCAGCGAAAGCGGCATTTCGAAACCGCAGACAGTCCGCGAGCTGCGCCAGGCCGGTTTCCGCGGCTTCCTTATCGGCGAGACGTTCATGAAGACACCCGACCCGGGGCAGGCACTGCGTGAGTTCATCAACGAGATACAAATGGGCGCATAGCCCGCTTTACAGAAAAAGAACAACAACCATGATTGTCAAGGTCTGTGGCATGCGTGAGCCCGACAACATTCGCGCCGTAGAGCAACTGGGGGCAGACTGGCTCGGCTTCATTTTCTGGCCGAAAAGCAGCCGCTATGTTGCCGCCGTTCCCGACTATCTCCCGCTGAAGGCAAAGCGCGTTGGCGTGTTTGTCAATGCGCCTGTCGACTGTGTGCTTCAGCACGTTGAGGGCTATGGCCTCCACTTCGTGCAGCTGCATGGTCATGAAACACCCCAGTATGTTCAAGAATTACGGAGCAGGTGCAACGTTGGTCTCATAAAAGCCATCAGCGTTAGCAGCCAGGCTGATGTCATGGTCAGCAAGGACTATGAAGGGCTGGTAGACTATTTCCTTTTCGACACCAAGTGCAAGACGGTGGGCGGCAGTGGTGAGCATTTCGACTGGAGTGTACTCACGGCCTACAAGGGGAACACTCCTTTTCTGCTTAGCGGCGGCATTGGCCCCGGCGATACGGCCCGTCTGCAAGCCTTCTGCCACCCGAGATGCATAGGCATTGACTTGAATTCACGTTTTGAACTCTCTCCCGCACTCAAAGATGCAAATCTCCTCCAGACATTTGTCGCTGCTTACAGGAATCACACCCAAAGCGCGCCAACAACAGGAGTCTGACAAACCAATCCCCATAAAATAAACAAAAAAAACAGCAATGAATAAAATCAATCAACTTTTCGCCAACCGTGGCGACAGAAAATTCCTCAGTCTATATTTTTGCGCCGGCAGCCCGACACTTGACAACACCGGCGATGTTATCCTGACCATGCAAAGAAGGGGCATCGACTTCATTGAGGTAGGCATTCCCTTTAGCGACCCGTTGGCCGATGGCCCCGTCATTCAGACTGCGGCCACGCAAGCCCTGAAAAACGGCATGAGCCTTAAAGTGCTGTTTGCGCAACTGGCCGCTATCAAGGAAAAAGTAAGTATTCCACTCATTCTCATGGGCTATCTGAATCCCATACTCCACTACGGCATTGAGGCTTTCTGCCAGTCGTGCGTAGATGCGGGGGTGTCGGGCATGATTATCCCTGACCTGCCTTTCAAGGACTATCAGGAGCAGGTCAAGCCCATCGCCGATAAGTATGACTTGCGTGTCATCATGCTCATCACGCCGGAAACCAGCGAAGAGCGTATCAGATTTATTGACAAAAACACTGATGGCTTCATCTACATGGTTAGTTCGGCTGCCATCACGGGCGCACAGAAAAGTTTTGACGAATCCAAGCAGGAATATTTCCGCCGCATTGACCAGATGAATCTGCGCAATCCCCGCATGATTGGCTTTGGCATCAGCAACAGGCAGACCCTCGAAGCAGCCCAGCAGAACGCCGCTGGCGCCATCATCGGCTCCAAGTTTGTAACTCTGCTCAGCGAAAGCAAAGATGCAGATGAGGCGCTCAACAAGCTGTTTGATGCTTTGGCAAAATAGCGAATAAAAAAATTACATATAGTTAAGTTATGTTAAACCTACACTCATGGATATACAACTATTGCAGAAAAATATTACTTTTGCATAAAATTTAACATACCCATGAAAATTACAACTAAACTTATGTC
>JAFLSH010000151.1:0-3451 GCA_022511055.1 Prevotella sp.
AGGTAAGCTAACCTTTTCTCGTTCTCTTCCTTAGTCATTGTTGTGTTCCACGTGAAACGTTAGATGGTCAGCAGTGTTGTTAAGTCTATGCCTTTGAAGAGGTTACGCCCGTTTAACCCCTCATCGGTTATCTCAATGATGAAATTGATGTAGACTTTCTTCGGGTTGAAGTGCTGTACCAGTTTATAGGCTGCCTTGGCGGTGCCGCCTGTGGCCAATAGGTCATCATGTATCAGCACCACATCATTTTCCTCGATGGAGTCGATGTGCATCTCGATAGTGTCAACGCCATATTCCTTTGAGAATGATTCCTTGATGACAGTTGAGGGCAGCTTGCCGGGTTTGCGCGCCATCACCATGCCGCAGCCCAGTCGGGCGGCCAGTGCGGCGGCCATGATGAAACCGCGGCTTTCAATACCAACGATTTTGGTGATACCCTTGTCCTTGTAGAGTTCATAGAGTTCGTCTACCATGATTTTCATGCACTCGGCGTTCTTGTAGAGTGTCGTTACATCGCGGAAGTTGATTCCTTTCTTGGGAAAGTCTGGTATGCAACGCAGATTTTCAAGCAGTACTTTGTTGTTCATTTTCAGTCTGTTATGAAGGTTTTATATTTGAATTGTTTCACGTGGAACTTATCGCCCCATCAGCACCAACATGGCATTGATGTCGCTGGGCGAAACGCCGGGAATGCGGCTGGCCTGCGCCAGTGTCTCCGGCTGAATCTTCATCAGTTTCTGGCGGGCTTCGGTCGAAATGGCACTTAGGTTTTCGTAGTCGAAGTGTCCGCGTATCTTGATATTTTCCAGCCGGTGCATCTTCTCTGCCACCTGCCGCTCGCGCTCTATGTAGCCTTTGTATTTGATGCGTATTTCTGCGGCTTCGCTGATTTCTTCTTTCCGATTATTTGGCCTGTTTAGCACTTCTTTCAGTTCTGGAATGGCATCTTTCAGTTTCTCGAATGAGAGTTCGGGGCGGCTGATGAGGTCGGTCAACTTGCAGCCGTATTGGAGTGGGGTAGAGCCAAGCGCCTCCAATGCACCGTTGACAAGTCGCGGCTTGATGGCGAAAGAATTGCAGAAACTTTCGATTTCTTCGATAAAATTCTTTTTCTCTGTCCACCAGTCGTAGCGGTCTCTCCTGACTAATCCCAGTTCGTAGCCGCGTTCAGTCAGCCGGGCATCTGCATCATCTTGCCGCAGCAGAATGCGATATTCAGCCCGCGAAGTAAACATGCGGTAGGGCTCATCTACGCCTTTCGTTACCAAATCGTCAATGAGTACGCCGATATATGCTTCGTCTCTTGCCAACGTGAATGTTGGTTGGGCGGCATTGCCGCAGCTGCCTGCCCGCAGTGCCGCGTTGATACCAGCCAAGGTGCCTTGTCCGCCCGCCTCTTCATAGCCCGTGGTGCCGTTTACCTGCCCCGCCATGAAAAGGCCGCCGATAACTCTCGATTCCAGCGTGTGTTCCAACTGGGTTGGGTCGAAGAAGTCGTACTCTATGGCATAGCCGGGGCGGTAGACCTTCACTTCGCGCAAGGCGGGTATCTGGCGCAGGGCGGCTATCTGCACATCCATTGGCAGTGATGATGAAAAGCCGTTCAGATACATCTCGTTGGTGTCCGTTCCTTCCGGCTCCAAGAACAGCAGGTGCTGTTCGCGGTCGGGAAAGGTCACGAGTTTCGTTTCTATTGATGGGCAGTAGCGTGGCCCTATCGACTGAATCTGTCCGTTGTAGAGCGGCGAGTCGGCTAACCCTGAGCGCAGGGTCTCGTGTACGGCCGCGTTGGTGTAGCACTCCCAGCAGGGCAGCTGAGGCAGGGGGCGTGGCTGCCCCATGTATGAGAACTGGTGGTAGTCTTGTTCGCCGTCTTGCCGTGTCATGTCTTCAAAGTGTACGCTCCGGCGGTCTATGCGCACGGGCGTTCCCGTCTTCATTCGTGCCGTGCGTATGCCGTGGCGGGCAATGCTCTCTGTCAGCTGTTCGGCGGCCGGCTCGGCTATGCGCCCTCCCTTCACCATGCGCCGCCCTATGTGCATCAGGCCGTTCAGGAAGGTGCCGGCAGTCAGCACGATGCTCTTGGCATGGAACTCTGCGCCCCATATTGTTCTGACCCCTGTGGCGGTCTTTGTCTTCTCGTCTACCACCAGCTCTTCCACCTGGTCTTGCCAGATGTCAAGATTTGCGGTTTCATCGAGTGTTCGGCGCCATTCCCAGATGAACTTTCCGCGGTCGCACTGCGCCCGCGGACTCCACACGGCCGGCCCTTTACTGCGGTTCAGCATTCTGAACTGAATAGCCGTGGCATCAGTCACCAGCCCCATCTGGCCGCCAAGGGCATCAATCTCGCGCACAATCTGCCCCTTGGCAATGCCGCCAACGGCAGGGTTGCACGACATCTGTGCCGTCTTGTTCATGTCCATGGTGATGAGCAGTGTCTTTGCGCCCATGTTGGCCGCGGCCGTTGCCGCTTCGCAACCGGCATGACCGCCGCCGATGACTATTACATCATACTTTTCGTTCATGTTGTTCGTGCTTGTTTCTGTTTGCAAAATTACAAAAACTTCTGTAATTACAAGTGAAATCTGGAAATTCTTTGTAATTTTGCGAAATTATCAGGTGCGATTGCCAGGCGTGGCATTGCGGTCGGGTGGGGGAGTGATGTCATGCTGCTATACATGGTTTTTCGGGCTGATTCCAAAAAAAATGGAAATTCCGTGCAGTCTTTTGCATGGTTGCCGGACTATAAGGATAGGAATATTGTGTACGCAATGGAGATGGTACGACTGATAGAACGGTGCAGGCAGGGCGATGCGGATGCGCTCGGCCAGCTGTACCAGACATACGCCCCGCGCATGCGAAGGGTGTGCCGGCGCTATGTCAGTGATGAGCCGACTGTGGAAGATGTGCTGCACGATGCCTTTGTTATCATCCTGACTTCCTTTGACCACCTGCGCGACAATCAGAAGGCGGAGGCATGGATGGTGGCTATTACGCGCAACGTGGCATCAAAGTACAAAGACCATCTGAACGCGCTCCGCACCGTGCCCCTTGAAGATGCCCATGCCGTTCCCATGCCCGAAGATGCGGCTGCCGTGAGGGGCGTTCCGCTTGATGAGGTGATGCAGCTGGTAGACCGGCTGCCAGAAGGCTATGCCAACGTGTTCCGCTTGTCAGTGTTCGAAGGCATGACCCACAAGGAGATTGCCGCCATGTTAGGCATTGAGCCGCACTCCTCTTCATCGCAGTTGACCCGTGCCAAGAAAATGCTGCGCAAATCGTTGGCACACTATTGGTGGCTGTGGCTTCTGCCGTTATTGCTGTCTGTGGCTCTCTATCTGCTCACTGACCACCAGTCTCCTGAAGAGCAGAAGCCCGTGGCTGCCCGACACGGCCAGCGCCCTGCCATGCCAAAGCCCCTTGCGCCAGAGGACACTCGCCCGCCGCA
>JAFLSH010000151.1:3551-7447 GCA_022511055.1 Prevotella sp.
GCACACTGCCGCCGCCACAAAGGGAAAACGGCCGTGGAGCGCCGTGCTGGCCTATGCCGGCCTGCCTTCTACGGGCATCAGCGTGGTCGACAACTTCCTGACCGTGGTCGATTACGCCTCAGACGGCCAGACCCGCTCCAAGCGCATCTACAACTGGGGCGAGTACATGGACTACGTGAACAGCTATGCCAGCGAGATGGACAGCATAGAGGCTTCGCACATGAGCCAGATAGCCATCTCGAATGCCGGCCGACCCAGTGACCCCATTACAGAGCGGAAACACCACGAGCGGCCAAGCACATTTGAGATTTCGTTCAACTATCGCTTTAACAAGCAGTGGAGCTTGACAACGGGCTTGAGCTATACCCAGCTGAACTCGACCTTTGAGAGCGATGGCAACACGATGCTCACGCAGCGTACACAGCGGCTCCACTACGCCGGCCTGCCGCTGAAGCTGACTTACACGCTGCTGGAGCGGCGGCGCTGGCAGCTCTATGTCTCGGGCGGCTTGCAGGTGGAAGTTCCTGTTCGCGGCAGCGAGACCACGCACTATCTCTATGCCGGCCCGTACTATGAAGCCGGGCAGGCCGACTCGCTGATTCAGCCCACCGCCCATCGCGCCGTTCAGGCACCCTGGCAGTGGTCAGTTCACGCCGGCGCCGGCGTGCAGTACCAGCTGCTGCCCCACGTAAACGCCTACTTTGAGCCCCGCCTGCAATACTATATTCCCACGGGCAGCCCCGTAGAGACCTACCGCACGGAGCATCCACTCGACCTCTCGCTGCCTTTTGGCATCAGGTTTACGTGGTAGCCAGCGCAGTCCTTTCAGCAACCTTCGGGCTATGCAGGCAGAGCAGCTAACAAGATAACCCTAAAATAAAAAAACGTAGTTAAACATGAAGAACAAAAGAACACGAATCAGCGCCTGGATGGTGGCAATGGCCATCGCCGGCCTTGCAATGCCCCTGACGGCTTGCAGCAATGACGACAACGAAGTAAATGCCGGCCCGCAGGCGGCACCCCCTGCGCTCTATGCCTGCGGCATTGGCAACACCAGTTCAGAGACACGCGCCGATGGCACGGCAGACATTCCTGACATGCTGTTCACGGAAGACGACATCGAGTGGTTTAACGTGACCACGCGCGAACTGCGGTTCAGCGACACAATGAAACCGCTGGTGGAAACGATTCGCCCGTATTGGGCAGTCGAGTTCCATCTGGGTGACGGCACATTGTTTGTGGCTGACAACTTTGTCAATATCATTATCAGCCGCACCTACAACGACCTTGTACTCTGCTACGGAAAGGCAGACGGCGAGGTGGCAGACGATGGCCGATACTACCTCTACGACTGCTATCCCCTGCAGTTCATTGACGATGAAATCGTGCAGGCTAACCGCGCCAAGCGAGCCGACCAGTGGGCTGCGTTCACGAGCTATCTGGAAAGCAAAGGCAAGCTGCGAAAATAACCGCCGCCCCCTGTGCAGTCTTTCGCCAGGTTTTTGGACTATACAAAGTAGAGAAACCCCAAAAAACCTGGCGATAATCATGTACAGCATTTCCGACTATGCCTATAACGGGCTGCTTTATCTGAACAACACTATGCGTTCACGGCACAAACGACTCGCACAACTGATGATTTACGCGACCACGCGCTGCCAGTCGCGCTGCCGCCACTGCAACATCTGGCAAAAGCGGCCCGAGCATCTGTCACTCAGCGACATACAGCGCATGATGCAAAGCCGCTGCGTGACCCCGCGCACGACTGTGGGGCTTGAGGGCGGCGAGTTCATGCTCCACCCGCAGGCCGATGAAATCATGGCGTGGTTTCAGGACAACCACCCCAACTACACGTTGCTCACCAACGGCCTTGCGCCCCGCCGTGTCATCAGTGCCGCCCGCCGCTACCGGCCCCGCCATCTGTACGTATCGCTCGATGGAGGGCGCGACACTTACCGGCGGATGCGGGGCTGCGATGGCTACGACCGGGTCATTGAGGTAGTCGAGGCGCTGAAGAGCGAGCTGCCCCTGTCGCTGATGTTCTGCCTTTCGCCGTGGAACACGTTTGACGATATGGCCTTTGTCATCGACCTGGCCCGCCACTATGCGGTCGATGTGCGCATAGGCATTTACGGCACCATGGCCTTTTTCGACACAACGGGCGACCTGTTGGCCATTCCAGACTTCGCGGAGCGCATACCCCGCACCATTCACGATACCCAGGAGAATGCCGACTTTGTGGCTCTCTACAGCGAGTGGCGCAACGGCCATCTCAGGCTGCGCTGCCAGAGCATCTTGAGCAGTCTTGTGGTGCATAGCAACGGCGATGTGCCGCTCTGCCAGAATCTCAACGTGCCGTTGGGGAATATACACCGGCAGTCACTCGACGCGATTTTCAACGGCGCCGCAGCTTGCGGCGAGCAGTGCCGCTACGCGCGGCACTGTAACGGCTGCTGGATAAACTTCCACCGAAAATACGACATAATCCTGGTCCGCACCATGGAGCGGTTGCTGCCCAAACGGCTCATCGAGGCGTTCTACGGCCCCTATCAGTGGTCGGCAGACCCCCGCCAGACCTATCGCGGACACTTCAAGACCCATCAACAATGATGCTATGATACACAACCTGATTTCCCGCTACAAGCAGCGGCGCACCGAGCGCTACCTGCGCCAGATGTACCAGTGTTCTTATGCCTTCGTGGGCATGGGGCAGCACTCGCTGACCAATCTCTATCCCGTAGTCCGCCACCTTGGCCTGCCGCTGAAATACGTGGTTGTCACCTCAGAGCGCAGGGCGCGGCTGATAGAGCGTAAGTTCGTGGGGCTGAAGGCCACCGCCTCGCTCGATGAGGTGCTGGCCGACGACGAAGTGAAGGGAGTGTTTGTGTCCGCTTCGCCATCAGCCCATTTCTCTCTGGCTTCGCGGGTGCTGCAAAGCAAAAAGTGCCTTTTCATCGAGAAACCGCCCTGTCAGTCGTTGGCGGAACTCGACCGCCTGATAGCCCTGCAACGCCTCTATGGTGTGCCCGTTGCCATGGCCGGTCTTCAGAAACGGTATGCCCCCGCCGTGCAGCTGCTGAAAAGGCGGCTCAGCCGGGAGCGGCTTCTCAGCTACGATTTCCGCTACCTGACCGGCTCCTACCCTGAGGGGCAGGCACTGCTCGACTTATACATCCATTCCATCGACCTCATCTGCCATTTGTTTGGCCGGCCCGAGGTCATGGCCTGCCATCAGTCCGCCAACGACTCCTGGCTTCTCATGCTCCGCCACCCCCATGTCGTTGGCACGCTCGAACTTTCCACCGCCTATTCCTGGGCTGCCGCCGAAGAATCCCTGAAAGTCTGCACTCAGTCGGGTGTCTATCAGCTTTCGCCTATAGACAGCCTGACCTTTACACCCCGACCGGCCACCCCCTTTGGTATCCCGTTGGAAAAACTTCACCCCCGCCGCTGCTCCCGGGAATATCTCTGCCGCCCTGACCACTTTAACCCCATTCTCGCCGCCAATCCCGTCTATACGCAAGGCTATTTCCGCGAGATTCAATCCTTCGCCGAGGCCGTGGAGGGTCGGGGCAGCCATGTCTTGACAGACTTGCAGTCTCTTCGGCCGACCTACGAAACGCTCGAACACATCAAGCCTTGAGAATACCCAGTAAGTTGATTCTGAACAAGTCATCCATTACGACCCCGCTCTGCACAATGCCGGAATGTAGGCCAGGCATGACCCCATAAGTGGGTACTATTGTCATGACCAAACTCTTGTTTGTCTTGGTGTCAATTCTTTCTTCTTTAACCTTACGTGTGCGCGTATGCGCATGGTAGTAGGGAAACAAGCTGACTGCCCCACACCCCCGACACCCTCAACACCCAACTTAGGTGTCGGGGGTGTTGAGGGT
>JAFLSH010000152.1 GCA_022511055.1 Prevotella sp.
GGGAATGATTCGGGGAAACCAGATTGTAGTGCCGGACTACCAAAGAGCCTATTCATGGGAAAAGGGCAGACAAGTCAGCGTTTTTCTTGACGACCTGGAGGACTACCTCAAAAGCAGTGTGGCAACCCCTTACTATTTCGGCCATTTTCTGTATGAGAAAACTGGCGAGGCGGCCTATGCCGTTATAGACGGTCAGCAGCGGCTGACCACGATAGTCATCTTTCTGTGTACACTATTTAACCGCATCAGGGAGTGTCAGGAGTTTTCAGACGAGGAGCAAGACTTGTATGAAGACATAATCAAACGTAGGAGTACCTATAAGTTCTCCACCGTAAAGTATGACAATCAGCTTTTCAAGGACTATGTTATTGACCAGACCAAGAAAGACCGCTACGGCATAGACACCACATCAGGCAGCAGAATTGCCGATGCCTACGACTATTTTAGCGGCAAAGTGAAAGACATGGAGCTATCGCACGTTGAACAGCTGCTGCATGCCACCGCCAAGGCTTCATGCACGACACACATTGTCAACAACGAGGCTGAGGCCATACAGATGTTTATCTTCCAGAACGACCGTGGCAAGAAGCCTTCTCATCTGGAGGTAATCAAGGCGCAGTTCATGTATCAAATCCACATCTATGGCGGTGAGGAGACCGATAGCTTGATTGAAGAAGTGAAAAACAGGTTTGAACATATCTACCGCTCCATTTCCGAAGTAGAGGACTTTGTGGAGGAAGATGCCGTTCTTTTGCATACGCTAAAGGTCTATTTCAACTCGTTGTGGGAATCGACTCCTACCGAGCGCGTAAACGAGGAAATCAGCAAGCCCACACGCCTGCAATTCATAAAAGACTTTTCCCTGGCTCTGGAGCGGAGCTTTAACAACTTGGCCCGGCTGAACAGCGACCGCAACAACGACGTGAACATTGAGGCTGCACTGGCTTGCGGGCGCTATGAAATTGTGCTTCCCTTCTTTATAAAAGCCTACACGAAAGGCATTCCACTCAGCGAAATCAGCCGAATGGGCAAGGCGCTGGGCGACCTGATGCTGCGAGACAGGATAGTCAAGACCCGAGCCGACCTGCGCTCCCGCCTGAACGATGTTTTCCAGCAGATGGAAACTTCGGTAGACGATGTTGTTGGCAGAATAATATGGATGAAAGAGGTTGGCGATAGGTGGTGGGCCTATTGGAACAACAATGTTCTGCAACTGGCGGTAGAGGCAAACTGGCATCACAACGACCACGGCATAGCGAAGATAATTCTCTGGAAATACGAAAACCATCTCATATCGAGTGAAGGCAAATCGGGCTATGCCCCGATATCCTATCGCAGCATCTTGAAGCCTCACTTGGAACATATTGCTCCCCGAACGGAGAACGGCGAGAAAGAGGCTGCCGGCTATGACACATACGACGATGATTTTCGGGAGAACTACCTGCTGCGGCTTGGCAATTTCCTTTTGCTGTCTGCACCGCACAACGAGTCTATTGGCAACAAGCCCTTCGAGCTGAAGCGCAGCACCTACGACCAGCTCCGGCAACAACGGGAAATCCAAATCATGACTGAAACTGATAGGGTATGGAACAAGGCTAAGATTTCCGAAAGACAGAAGAAAATTGTAGATTTCATATTAAATAACTTATAACCTATGGCAAAAACAACTATTACGGACATTCCCCGTAAAGGCTCTGCCGACAAAGACAAATTTGGATTGTTGGCCTATGAGCGGGGATTGGAAACTTTTCTGCGAGGCGCGGAAACTCCTATCACGGTAGCGCTGCAAGGCGAATGGGGAAGTGGTAAGACTTCGCTGATGAACGTGCTGCACGACGACCTGTGTGGTGAAGACGGCAAATCGGGCGACTATCTGTCTGTGTGGATAAACACATGGGAGTACTCTCTCATGCACAATTCAAGCGAAACCTTGCTGCAAATTCTCTACAAAATGACAAAAGAAGTGGTAAACTTCTCAGGCAGTACCAGTGAGGAGCTAATCAGCTCTTTCAAAAAGAGTTTTACAGGCTTGGTTGGTGCTATTGCCCGCAATGTAGGCAGTAAGGTTGCAGAAGGCGTGTTTGACGGAGTGATGGAGGCTCTTTTCTCAGGCAAGGAAGCAAATAGTATTGCTGATTTACGGGAAAACCTTCAGCGGCAGATAGCTGCCTGCATAGCCAAGAGCCCGGATAAAAAAGGCATTATCTTCTTCATAGACGACTTAGACCGAATAGACCCGCCAGTGGCAGTAGAGCTTCTGGAATTGCTGAAGAACATCTTCACGCTGGAACATTGCATCTTCGTTCTTGCCATTGACTATGATGTTGTCATCAAAGGACTGAAGCCGAAGTTTGGCGAACTGACAGACAAGAACGAGCGGGAGTTCCGCTCATTTTTCGACAAAATCATACAAGTGCCGTTCTCTATGCCTGTAAGTCAATATTCCACGGCAGGCTATCTCAAAGAAGAGTTAAGGAGAATTGGGGTTATTGACTATTCGGATGCCAGCGACCCCCTTCTTATGAAAAGTCTGGAAGAGGCGGAAAACCTGACGATTGGCCCTAATCCCCGTTCCATCAAACGTTTTCTTAACACCCTGTCTCTCATCAAGTGTATCAACAAGGAGAAAAAAGAACTGGATGACAATAAGGAGGCCGAACAGGAAGATGTTCAAACGCACAAACTGAACATTTTTCTGAGCCTTGCCATTGTGGGCATTCAGGTGGCCTACCCGAAGGTGTACCAGTTGTTGTGTCTTGAGCCGGGTTTCACTTTGTGGGATGACACTATTGCCTCAAAAATGGGCGTTCCTCGCATAGACGAGCAGACAAAGGAGCGGCTAAGGAAGTTTGAGGAGTTTGACGAGGAATGGGAGCAGGTGCTATACCGGCTGTGCCAGACAGACCGTTACCTTCAAAACAATGCTATCAACATCTCGCAGCTGCTGAATATCATTCGAAAGAAAATCAAGGCCGTTGCCACGACTGGCGGCGAAGGGCAGAGTGAGGCTGAAGAGGCTGAGGCTCATGCCATCAAAGAGTATCTGCAAGAGCAGATGAGCCAGTCTTCTGTTACCGGCTTCTCTGCTGGCGACAAGCCGGCCGTAGCTTACAACCCAGGCCAGTTGATGAGGGATGTGCAATGGAGAATATACAATTATGTCAAAGACCGATTCAAGGGCGTATCGTTCAATCTCCCAAAGGTCAAGTATAATGGTGGTATTCGCACGGAAGGCAACTATCCTGACCTCAAGATATGGCAGAATTACCTTTCCCCTTCCAATCACAAGATACGATTCCAGTTTCGCATGGGCAGTAAGCAGATTCCACAGGAAAACTGCCCGCAGTTCATGCCGGCAGAGCGGCCGACTGGTTTTGTGATGGATGATGTCAGTACACTGGAGTGCATGGTAGACCACGAGTTATTCAAGGAGTTTTTCGAGGAGTGCAAGGTAGTGTCTTCTAACAACTGCTATCGGCTATGGGCTGAGCGGCGAATACTCACAAACGGTACACTCTGTTTTACTCTAAACTTTGACGTAGTGTTTGACAACCCGGAAGCATTCTTGGAAGACAGAACAATCAAGACCATGCAGGAGGTTACGCGGATATTCTTTGATATATGTTTCAAACTTCATAAAATGTAAGACTATGGCAACAATGATTCTACGCGGCAAGGAGCTGATTCGCATCAACAAGCAAAAAAACTGCATTGAATACTCCATAAGCGAAGGCCGCACTTGGTACTCGCGTTATTCTGGTAGTACTTGTGGCACGTTCTATGACCTTTTCGACAATGGCAAGGAGATTCTTTGCTGCTGCTCCAAAGGTATCTATTATAGTGTTACTGATGGGCGTACATGGTATTCACGCTATACTGGCTCCACTTGCGGAACTTTCGAGCAGTTGAATTCCGATGGCAAGAATTTGCTGGCAACAACGAGCAAAGGACTGTTTTATTCGCCCAACGAGGGGCGCAGCTGGTACAGGCGGTGAGCCTTCCGACTGTCCGATGCGGCTGCTGAGGCGGTCGCATCGGGCGGGTCGCCCATCGCCCCTGATGGCATTTCCGCTCTGGCACTCAAAAAGCGGGAAAATGGTGGCAAAAACTCCCATAGTATTGCCAAAAACTCGCGGAGTTTTGCCCGAAACTCATGGAGTATTTTCAAATACTCACGGAGTTTTCATAAATACTCGCGGAGTTTTTGGAAATAGTCACTGCTTTTCGGCGGAAAACCTAAAATCTGCTCCGAAAGTTGGGGGCGGGAGCTGAAACTGACCTTGAGCCATGGCCAGCAGTTTGTTTTCGCGCGCGCGTGTATATAGTATGGAAACAGCCTGACTGCCCTGCACCCTCAACACCCCCGACACCCAAACAGGGTGTCGGGGGTGTTGAGGGTGCAGGGTGGTTAATTTGATTGGCTACTATACGCGCGCGAGGGGAACGGGCGGGAGTTTCTGGCAGTCAGAGCGCGGTGGCAAGAAAAAAGTGCGGGCGCGCTTGTTTTTCTCTGCGATTCTTTGTAACTTTGCAGACAGTTATGAGTACGGTTATCTATTCTTCGCCCATCTTCGGCCCCGTTCACAGTCGCCGGCTGGGCATTTCGCTGGGCATCAACCTGCTGCCGGCCGATGGCAAGGTCTGCTCTTTCAACTGCATCTATTGCGAGTGTGGTTTCAACGAAGACCACCGCCCCACGCTGCCGCTGCCCACGCGCGAAGAGGTGGCCGGGCGGCTGGAGGATAAGCTGCGGCAGATGCAGGCCGAGGGGCAGCTGCCTGATGTGCTGACCTTTGCCGGCAACGGCGAGCCGACCTGTCACCCCCAGTTCCCGGAGGTTATTGATGACACCATCCGCCTGCGCGACCAGTATTGCCCGCAGACGAAAATCAGTGTGCTGAGCAACTCGACCATGATACACCACCAGCGGGTGCGCGATGCGCTGATGAGGGTGGATAACAACATCCTGAAGCTCGACACCGTAGACCCTGAATATATCAGAAAGGTGGACTGCCCGGTGGGCGCTTATGATGTCCGGCAGGTGATTGACGGCATGAAGGCTTTCCGCGGCCATGTCATCATTCAGACCATGTTCATGCAGGGCGAGTGCAACGGCGAGAGTGTCGACAACACGGGCGAGCGCTATGTCGGCCCGTGGCTGCAGGCGGTCAGGGAGATTGCGCCGCAGCAGGTCATGATTTACACCATCGCCCGCGAAACGCCAACGCAAGGTCTGCTGAAGGCTACGCCCGAACAGCTGAACGGCATTCGCGACCGGGTGGTGGCCATGGGCATTGCCTGCCAGGCCAGCTACTGAGAGGGCTGCCCGTTGGCTAAGACAGCCCCTCGATTTCTCCGTTGCTGATGAAGATGCGCTCGGCCTGCGGGCTTTTCGGCAGGCCCGGCATGCGGAGCATGTCGCCGGCAATGGCAACAATCATCTCGCTGCCGCAGTTCAGAATGATGTCCTTGATGCTGATGGTGAAGCCCTCGGGCGAGCCGTAGTTCGTGGCATCGGCGGAGAACGAGTACTGGGTCTTTGCTATGCAGACAGGGTAGTGGCTGATGGCCGTATCGGCGGCGAAAGTGGTCGCAATGGCTTCCAGCTGCTGCGTGGCTGCCTTGCTGAACGTCACCTTGGCTGCGCCGTAAATCTGCTTGCACACCTTTTCTATCTTTTCTTTCACGGAGTCCTCATTGTCATACACGAACTTCAGCGGCTGCGGCTGCGAGCGGTCGATGCTGTCGGCCACTACCTGCGCCAGCTCTGTCGCCCCCTCGCCGCCTTTCAGGAACGACTCGTTCACGGCAAAGCCAACGCCCGCCTCTTCGCAGTGGCGGCGCACGGTGTCTATTTCTTCCGCGGTGTCCGTGGCGTAGCGGTTGAGCGTTACGACAACGGGCTGCCCGAATCCCTGCATGTTCCTGATGTGCCGGTCCAGGTTCTTCAGTCCTTCGGCCAGTCCCTTGGCGTTGGGCTCCTTGATGTCTGCCAGGGCCACGCCGCCGTGCATCTTCAGCCCCTGTGTGGTGGCTACAATCACCACCAGCCTCGGTGTCAGCCCTGCCTTGCGGCACTTGATGTCGAAGAACTTCTCGCCGCCCAGGTCAGCGCCGAATCCGGCCTCTGTCACCACGTAGTCGCTCAGGCTCATGGCCATCTTGGTGGCGAGAACGGTGGAACAGCCGTGGGCTATGTTGGCAAACGGGCCGCCGTGAACGAAGGCCGGTGTCTGCTCGGTGGTCTGCACCAGGTTTGGGCAGAGCGCATCGCGCAGCAGCACGGTGATGGCTCCCGCCGCGCCCAGGTCTTTCACGCGGAACGGCCGCCCTTCGCTGGTGATACCCAGGAGTATGTTCTCAATGCGCCGCTGCAGGTCCTGCTCGCTGGTGGCCAGGCAGAGAATGGCCATGATTTCCGAGGCGGGCGTGATGTCGAAGCCGCTTTCTCTGGCAATGCCATCGCCCTGCAGGCCGATAACGATATGGCGCAGCGAGCGGTCGTTCACATCGAGTACCCGCTTCCAGTATATCTCGCGCATGGCAAAGCCTTCCTTGCGGTGCTGGTAGAGGTAGTTGTCGAGCAGGGCGGCAATCATGTTGTGGGCTGAGGTCACGGCATGGAAATCGCCCGTGAAGTGCAGGTTTATCTTCTCCATCGGCAGCACCTGTGCGTAGCCGCCGCCGGCTGCGCCGCCCTTCATGCCGAAGCAGGGGCCGAGCGATGGCTCGCGCAGCGCCACAACGGCCTTCTTGCCGATTCTGTTCAGTCCTAACGCCAGCCCGATGCTGACCGTGGTCTTGCCGATGCCGGCCTTTGTCGGGCTGATGGCGGTTACCAGAATCAGCTTGCTCTGCCTGATGCGGTTTTCATCAATCAGGGTCAGGGGCACCTTGGCCATGTGCCGCCCGTATGGCTCTATCGTCTCTGGGTTGATTCCTAACTGGGCGGCAATCTCGCTGATTGGCCTTAGCTGGCACTCTCTGGCAATCTGAATGTCTGTCTTCATGAATTTTGTCTTCGGTTTATGGTTGTATCTTGCCACAAAATTACTATATTATTTTGGTTTTTGGCGCATACAGCGCGTTAAATCTGATTAAAATCGTTATATTTTGTTAATTATTGAGTGTTCTGCGGCTTTTTCTGTCTTATATATTAGGTGATGTCGGGAATTTGTTGTACCTTTGCACCCCGAAATGCCCGTCTGGAAACGGATGGGCTGCGTAAAGTGCTGAATATAAACAAAATAACATATAAATAAATAATTAAAAAGTAAAAGTATTATGCCTACAATTTCACAATTGGTAAGAAAAGGCAGAAAGGTGATCGTTGACAAGTCAAAGTCACCCGCGCTGGACAACTGTCCCCAGCGTCGCGGTGTCTGTGTGCGTGTCTACACAACGACCCCGAAGAAGCCTAATTCGGCTATGC